>CAYYHN010000457.1:0-4423 GCA_964471245.1 uncultured Rhodothermaceae bacterium
AAGGACGAACTCGACGCCATCCTGCATCGGGAACGTGCGGCCTCGGCCGTGGTGCAACATCGCCGCGAAGTTGTTGAAGTGGCATCCGACTATAGCGGCGCTCGAGATGGTTAATGCAATACATCAGCGTTTGTGCTTGGCACCGCTGCCATTGGCTGTTGGCTATGGGCCGTTGGGTCTCGGCCCGCAGGTCGCGCCCCATCCGGCTCTTACCGTCACCCATTCGATTTCTGCCAAAAAGTTCTTTACAGTTCAGATTTAACCCAGCATGAACATTTTTAAGCGCAAGAAGGCCGAAGAACAGGCCAGCGAAAAGGAACGGCTCGAAGAAGGGCTCGAAAAAACCCGCACGTCGTTCTTTGGCAAGCTCAACCGCCTCGTGCGCGGCAAAGACACCGTCGACGATGAGGTGCTCGACAACCTCGAAGAAGCCCTCGTCACCAGCGACGTAGGTGTGAAAACCACCGTCGACATCATCCAGAAAGTCGAAGAGCGGGTCGCTCGCGACAAATACGTCTCGACGGGAGAACTGAACACCCTCATTCGCGACGAGATTGCGCGGCTGATGCTGCGTAATGCGCCGGAACGCCCCGCCAATTTTGAGACGCCGTTGCCCAACAACCCGCACGTCATCATGGTTGTGGGCGTGAACGGGGTCGGAAAGACGACGACCATTGGTAAGATGGCGCATCGCTATAAGTCGGCAGGTCGCTCGGTGGTGCTCGGTGCCGCCGACACGTTCCGCGCAGCAGCTACCGAGCAACTCGACATTTGGGCCGAGCGTGCAGGCGTGGAGATCGTGAAGCAAGGCCACGGTGCAGATCCAGCAGCAGTCGCCTACGATACCTTGGCCTCAGCACGTAGCCGCAATGCCGAAGTCGTCCTCGTCGATACGGCGGGGCGTTTGCATACTAAGGGCGGGTTAATGGACGAGCTTTCGAAGATTAAGCGCGTGATGAGCCGTCAGATCCCCGAAGCGCCGCATGAAGTGCTCCTCGTGCTCGACGCTTCAACTGGACAGAATGCCATCCAACAAGCCAAAGTGTTTACCGAAAGCGTGGATGTGACGGGACTTGTGCTGACCAAACTCGACGGTACGGCCAAGGGGGGCATCGTGATTGGCATTTCAAACGAGTTCCAGATTCCCGTAAAATATATTGGTGTTGGCGAGCAGATTAACGACCTTCAAGTCTTTGATCGCCAAGGCTTTGTGGAGGCACTGTTCCGGTAACAGCAATGAAGAGCAGCCAAAACGCGCGTAAGGGCCACCCCACTGCCCTGCACCGATTCGCCTGCCATTCGCAGTGGATGCGCAACCGTTCACCACGCATTCTGCACACCCCCCGTGTCCCCACTGGCGTTGTCGCGCCAAAACCCCGATATTTGACCCATCAGCAAGATGCTTTGCCGCTGCGCTGCATTCGCTGTACGGCAATCGCTCATTCGTCAATTCATTGTGTGCGTATGGATTCTGGTTACAACCGACGGGGAACCATGCAACGAACCGCTTTCATTATCACTGTGTGGCTTATGCTGCTGTGCGTGGCATGGCCCGTACAAGCCCAGCGTCAAGCGCCTGAGTTCGATGTCGATGTCGTGAGCGCTCGTGCTTTTGATGCCGATGCCCTTACTCAGGTCGACCTCTACACGCGGATTCCCTACGCGAGCTTGCAGTTTATCAATGACGTTGAAGGCTTCACCGCCACCTACGACGTCACCGTCGAAGCACGTACGCTCGACGAAGAAGGCCGCCGCCGCAATTTGCGTGAACGGCAAATTTGGGATGCCAAAGTCATAACGCCTGTCTACGCGACTACGCAAGATCCCGGGCAGTTCCACTTTACCACGCAGGCCATCAACCTTCCGCCGGGCCGCTACGCATTAGAGTTCCTGATTCAGGATCGCGCCACCAGTGAAGCATTTGTCCATGAGGTGCTGACCGAGATCCGCGACCTCAGTGGTCCCATTGCTGTCAGCGACCTCACCCTCGTCGATTCTTATGATGAGGCACGTAAGACCATCCGTCCGCTGGTGACGGGCCGCGTGGGTACCGATCAGGTGGCCATGCAGGTCTTCTACGAGCTGCACGCCGAAACACCGCAGACGGTTCGTGTGACGCGCACCGTCGTACGGGCGCTACAGGGAGAAGAAGCTGCGGTGCCTGAAGGCGAAGACGCTAGCGGCATGACGGTCTATACCCTCACCGAAGATGTAACGTTGGAGCCCGGCGCAAACCAAGTGATTGCTGACTTGCCGATCCGCGACTTCGGCGTCGGTGCTTATCTGCTGCAAGTCGATGTCGCAGACCTAGAAGGCAACGTGCTCGACCAAACGCGCAAGACGTTCGAGACGATGTGGTCGGGGCTTGCTGCACACATTAGCAACCTCGACGAAGCCATCGACCAGATGCGTGTGGTAGCCAAGCCACGGGAGATGCGCCACATCAGCGAGGCGGCGAACGATACCGAACGCCTCCAGCGGTTCCTCGCCTTCTGGAAGAAGCGCGACCCGACGCCCGCCACGCAGCGCAACGAGCGCATGGAGGAATACTACTACCGTGTCGCCTTCGCGAACCGCCAGTACGGGCGCTCGGTCAATGGCCAGAAGAACAACGGCTGGATGACCGATCGCGGCAACGTGATGGTACGCTTCGGCCCGCCAGATAACATCCAGCGCCATCCGTACAGCTTCAACACCGAGCCCTACGAAGTCTGGTACTACTATAGTATCGGTCTCCGCTTCACGTTTGTGGATCGTACCGGCCTCGGCGACTACGAACTCCTCATCCCCATCTGGGACGAACGCAACCGGATCCGCTAGGCTATTTGTAGTGCGGGAAGTTTGGGGAGTCTGAGAAGACTTCAAGCCCTGGTCACAGCAGTGTGGTCGGGGCTTTTTGTTTGGGAGCAGGCAGGGCCTATACCAAGTATGAACCACGCTTGTGCGCTACTCGATGCACGTCATCCCAACCGAGTAAAACGAGCAAAAAGATCTCCTTCAGCTTGGCACGGCATTTCTCTTTGTAGGTGGTTCCTCGGCGTCCCTGACGGCAGGCCTTTGGTGCGGCTGGGCGGCAAAGAACATCAAAATGTCAACCAACCTCGGTTAGCAATGAGCCAGATTATGGCAGTGCTGTCTGTGCTTAAAGCTAGGTAGGCGCAATAGGCGCTAATGAGGCCGGGAGCGAACTGGATTATCCCCATGCTCGGGTAAGAGCAATTCTACAGCACCGATGCAAGCGGATACCCCCAATTCTCTCGTTGCCACACTGTTTGGCACGATTCCGCCGCATTTTGGCACGAAAACGACGCTCTTGTCCCCTCAGAGCCGCTCAATGGCACACATCCGACGGGGGACTGGTGCTAAGATGCAGCACAGCACACACACGGGTTTATGCATCCACTATTCCATGAGCGCACACACGATGGAGCACCTTCCTCAGGGCGACGCCCTCCATGCTGCACCGCCGCCTTCGGAGGCCGTAGGCCGAGAGGTAGAAGCCTTGCGTGCCATACTCGGGCAGCCGCCCGCCACCGTACGCGACGGCGAACGTGCCCTGCCGTTACCGCCTAGGCTGGATGCCCCTAAGGTGCCTCCCCCAGACGAAAGCCTTGGTGCGCCCTAAGTTTTCCTTTGCAGCAGCCGTCTTTACCGAGACCGCTTCCCATTTTCGCCGATACCCTTACGATAACCCCCGTTGACTCATGCGTTTTCGCTACGCCTTTGCCTTCCTAGCCCTGCTGCTCTGTGCAGCCGTGCCCGCCTACAGCCAAGTCACCCTCACCGTGACAACCACCGCTGACGAGAATAACACCGATGGCGATTGCTCGCTGCGGGAAGCCATCATTGCAGCCAATACCAACGCGACCGTGGACAACTGCACGCACGATGGCAGCACCAACGAAGACATCATTGTCCTCACATCAGGTTCGACCTATACGCTTTCTGTGACGGGTTCGGACAATACCGCCGCCCAAGGCGATCTTGACCTGCTCGATGCCAATGGCGTTGTGATTCGGTCCAGCACCGTGGGTACGACGGCGACGATCAATACCACGGGATGGAGCGACCGGCTGTTTGAGGTGCGCGCAGGCGATGCCACCTTCGAAGACTTGACCCTGACAGGGGGCAATCCGTCTCCTGAAGGACACGGCGGCGCAATCAATGTACCTCAATTGAGTGTAGCCGGGCGGGATCTCACCATCACGCGATGTACCATCTCGGGTAATACGACTAATGGTGGGTCCGATGATGGTGGGGGTATCCATATTGACACGGATGATGATACAAGTAGTTCAACGGTAACAATCACGGAGAGCACGTTCACTGGCAATACCTCGTCGGACCGAGGCGGGGCCCTATATTATGACGGCCCCAATTCTGGGACCGTTCCGGCGGTTCGCATCGCCAACAGCACGTTCAC
>CAYYHN010000458.1:0-4421 GCA_964471245.1 uncultured Rhodothermaceae bacterium
CAAGCCGGTCAGTGTGTAGGCTACGCGGAGGTCGATGCGTGCGGTTCGTGCGAAGGTGAGGTCGTTCCAGCCGCGTTCCTGCATCCAGTAGCTGTAGCTGAGCAGCGTCACGCTGCCACCCACGCCGCCGATGACGCCAAGGAGAAAGGGGCCGCTCCCCTCCGGGACGGCTGGGATGAGCAAGCCGCGCCCAATGGCGGCAAGGTCTGGAGCAATGAGGATGGCGCTGGCGAGCACGGTGACGAACATGAGCCCGATGAACACCTTCATCAACCGCTCGAACAGCGCGTACCGTCCAATCAGCACCAATGCCAGCGCAACGAGTGCATGGACCGCACCGCCTAGGGCCACTGGTACGCCCGTCAGGCCGAAGAACGCGAGGCCGCAGGCCGCCATCAGTGCGCCTGCCACGATGAACGTCCAGAGCACGAGGTAGACGAGGAAGCCAACCAACACGCCGCGATGCAGATGCCGATGCCAGCCTTCGAGCAGCGTGGTGCCAGTGGCGAGTTGCCAGCGGGCAATGCCTTCGTTGAGCCCAAACTTGACCAGTGCGCCCACGACGGCGGCCCACAGAATCGCCATGTCGTAGCGTGCGCCCGCAACAGCCGCAGCCACCACATCGCCAGCCCCGACGCCCGTAGCAGCTACGGCAAGGCCGGGGCCGAGGACCAGCCATGCCGCGGGCGTTTTGCGGTCGGAGGTAGCCACGCGCTACTCGAATTGGGTACGGAAGGCCTCGAAGGCAGCCTGCAACCTAGCCACCTGCTCCTTGAGGCTCGCGACCTCCGCTTCGAGCGCGGCCATCCGGTCGTTGCTGGCGCGAGGCGAGGACGCTGCGGCAGCGGCTGCCAGCGCTTCTAGGTCCGGCGCACCCGCCAGCAGGTGCATGTAGCGCGCCTCTTTCTTGCCCGGCTGCACCGGAAGCAGGACGGCAATCTCGCGCTCGACCAGTTTTTCCAAGACAGCATGAGCGGCGTCTGTACTGGTAAAGCTGTACATCCGTCCTGTCCGGCTCCGCACTTCGCCCGTCGTCTGCGGTCCGCGCAGCATCAACACACCAAGCGCTGCGAGGTCTTCCGGCTCCAAGTCCAACTCAGCGGCCAGCCGGTGGCGGTACTTCTCCGTCCGGCTCGACATGCCCGTCACCCGGCCCACCAGCTTCTGGCGGATCAGGCCGTTGAGCGTGTCCTGCACTTCATGATCTGCATAGCTCACCACCGGGTCACGGCTCGACTTCTGGTTGCACGCCGTCTTCAGTGCATTCACCGTCATCGGGTAGTACTGCGGCGTCGTCATCTCCTTCTCGATGAGCGCGCCCAGCACACGGACTTCCTCGTCTTTGAGCGGGATCCATTCCATGGGGTTCGTGATTCGGGGTTCGTACGCCGCGTTGCGGCTTTCGTGATTCGGGCAGGCCTTGTCAACACGTTTCTAGGCCGATGCTATGCACCTTGCGTAAAGAATAAAGAAGGGATAATGGTCCAAACCGCTTGCTGTATCCTTGAAGCAACGTAAACATTCTAGCTGTAAAATGGCAACGTGCCCTTGGTTTCCATCGAAAAGAACACCTTCTTTGCCTAAGCCTGTGACGAGTTAGGGCGAAGTGCCTCAAACTGCTTGATTAGTTTTTTCTTGTGCTCTAAACGTTTGGTCGTCGTCTCCCTACGAAAAGAGCTCTTGTCACGCTCGCGGTACATCGTCAGATGGGATGCGAAGTTGGTCCGAGCCTCTGTAAGCGAATAGTTGCCGTTTGGTCCACCCCAGACCTCGTCGGCAGCGGCATCATCTTGCCCATCATCTTCCCAGTCGCATATCTCACAAATCTCGTAACCGCCACGTTCTCCAAGGGTCGGGTATCCACAGCACGGACAGGTGTAGTCGACGCCTTCTCGTGAAGGCAGGATCACGCGGCCTTTAGACTCATGCGTGTATTCCTCGAACCATGCACGCCGAGTATGGATTTCACTTAATTCCATCGTTGAAAGAGGTGCATATATAGTGGGGTACATACCATGGGGTTTGGTACTTGGATCTTAGTACTTAGCGTCTTTGCAACAGAGGTCTCTCGTTCTCCCTGTCGCTCTTTCTTGTCCTCTTCTACAGCGGTATCACCAGCACGAAGTTGGGCTGGACGCGGGTGCGTTTGCGTTGGCCGACGATGCGGCCGCCTTGCTCGAAGGACTCGAAGCTCTGTTTGAACTTGAAGCCGAGCATCACATAGTCCCACACTTGGTAGGCCAATTCGAGGCGCAACAGCATGTCGCGGCCCGGCCCGCTGAAGATGTCGTCGAGTGCGCCGACGTTGACGCGATCGAAGATAAAGCGGATTTGGTAGGGGAGGTCCGGCGCACGGGCGCGCACATCCACGTGCAGCCAGCCGCTTTCCGCTTGGTTCCAGATGTGGTCGTAGTGGGCTTGGACCCGCCATGTCGGACGCGAGCGCCACGAGAACGCCATGTGCGAGCCGAGCCGTACGTCGTCGATGCCTGCGAGGCGGTTGCGCTTGCTCTGCAAAATGAGCACGTCGTCGCCAAATTCAACCCCGGCGTCGCTGATGCTGCCTTCGCGGATGCGTTCAAGTTCATAGAGCGCATCGAAGTAGCTGGGCAGGTACTCTTTGCCGAGGATGCGCTGCTCCAGCCAGCCTTCCAAACGTCCGTTTTCGAGGTTACGCGTGCCCCGCAGACCGAATGAAAGGCCCGAGCCGTAGCCCATCATCTTCGTGAACGTCGTATAGGCCAGCAATTCCTCCGTCACCGATGTCGCAATGGGCAATCCTGCGTCGAGGCTAACCATGACGATGCTGCCGTCGTCCTCGGCCTCCAAGCCTGCAAAGACGGTTTGCTCGGGAATGAACACCGTGCCCGGCGAGGCCGTGTTGACGAAGCCGCCGTCATCGTCGAAGTCGCCCGCGAGGCTGACGCCAAAGATCAGGTGCTGAAAGCGATCCGTGCGCGTTTGTAAGAACGGCCGATACGCGCCGCGCAGGCCAAAGACTTCGGGGGCAATTAGGTTCGACCACGTCGTTTCGAATTGGAACGTGCCCGTGTTGTTGTCGATGATGACACCGCGCTTGGGGTCGTCGAGGCTGACGGTGTTATGGTATTCGTTGAAGATCTGGCCGTAGCCCATGCGTACGTCTTCGAGATCACCGAGGCGCGCATAGTAGCCGGGGTCGTCCTTCTCATTGTATTGCACAAACCGAAGGATGCTCAGGATGTCGTTTGTGCTGTCGTAGTCCTCATCGCGGAAGCCGTCGCGGTTGAGGCGCAGTTTGACCATGAGTCCGGCTGTCCATGGGCCGTAGCTGAAGTCTGGCAGCAGGACATTCGAGAAGAACGTCTTGCGTTCCCCCGCGAGGTTCTCAAACCGCCCCAAGCCGACCTCGATGCCAAAGCCCACGCCAAAATCATAGACCGTTGGGCCTGTTGAGTCGGGGAAAGCTACTTGAGCGTGCGTTGGGGCTGCGAGACTCAGCAACACGGCAACGCACAGGAGCAAGGCACGCATAGGCTACTAAAATGCTTGTCTAATTTCTTTCACTATGACCATGAAACTGTTCCCAAGCTTCCCCTTCGAGGTCTCCGCATTCCGAAATCAACGTGTCTGTTTCATCGTAAATCCGATAGGTTTGTTGGATACCACCGATGCTTGCACAGCCATCTAGGCCAAGCAGTACCGTATAGTATGCATCAGTGATTATGCCCTCAATAATCTTTTTCATGATGCCCATTTGATCCGGATTAAGCTGAAGCGACACAATCTGTTGGGCAACTTCTAGACTATTGGAAGAACTGATAGCTCCAGCCATATAGGCTTCGACCAAGTCGTCCATTTCTTGTCTCCAACACGCGACAAATTCTTTCGCCGTCATTTACAAAGCACTGCTATACATTTGCTGGTGGAAAATTCGCTTATCAGATGCCCGACGCGATCAGCAGTTCGATGTCGCGGTGGGGCATGCCGAAGAGGGTGGCAAGGCTCTTCTTGGTGAGGTGGCGGCGGTAGACATACGTGCCGTTGCGGAGTGCGATATCACCCCAAAGTGCTTCGTTGATCGACCCGGTCTCGCCAATCTTGAGCAGGTACGGCACCAGCACATTCGTTAGCGCATACGTAGCCGTGCGCGCCGCGTTCGACGGCATATTGGGTACGCAGTAGTGGATGACGTCGTGCGCCCGGAATGTTGGTTGCGAATGCGTCGTCGGGCGGCTCGTTTCGATGCAGCCGCCTTGGTCGATGACGGCGTCGACGATGACCGAACCGGCGCGCATGCCGGCCACCATTTCTTCCGTGACCAGCACTGGCGAGCGCTTCCCGGCGCTCAACATCGCCCCAATGACGACATCGGCCGAGCGGACGGCTTTGCGGATGTACTGCTCGGTTGCCATCGCCGTTGTGATGCGGCGGTCGAGGTA
>CAYYHN010000459.1:0-4416 GCA_964471245.1 uncultured Rhodothermaceae bacterium
GCAACGCCGTGATCGCGACGGACGTCGGTCAGCACCAGATGTGGGCCGCGCAGTACTTTGGGTTTGAGAACCCCAACAAATGGCTGACGTCCGGCGGGCTCGGAACGATGGGCTATGGGATGCCGGCGGCAATTGGCGCCCAGCTGGGTGGTCGTCGGGATCAGGCGCACCTCGTCAGCACCCGGCGGGTCAAGGACGGCATCACCGGCGTCGGTGTTTTGGATCTGATCCAGTGGGATCAGACCGAGCATCTTCCAACCAATAACGTTGCCACTGCCATCTGTGAGGTCTTCGTATGCGGCTCCACCGCCTTGGATTACGTCTTCTAAGCTCCCACCGCCTGCAAATACAACAGAGTTAGTCACTTCACCAGCGCTGTTTGCCTGCGGGAACAGGCGGAACTGATAATCCGCAAAATCGCCACGTTGCATGTCTTGGTGCGGTGAGCCACCCGGAACCGTACCGCCAACGTCGCGGACGTCGTAGTTACCCCATAGGATCTCGACGCTATCAAACTGCCAAGCATCCCCAACGGGTGCTCCGTCGCCGATAAACTCGTTGACATCGTCCTTCACTTCGGCATACACCCAGAGTTCGTTGAGGTCTGTGTAGCCCATCCATACCGTAGCCGAGAGATCATCGTTGGAGTCAGGGAAACCGAGAAACTCACCCTGCTGCGAGTGTGTGTCATCGACCCGGAACGGAATCGTTCCAGGAGGGAAGGCAGCCCCGGAGGCCGTACCAGCCGAAATGGCATCAAATAGCGCGTTGCCCTCATCTTCCGTAAGCTGAACGACGGACGGCGATACCGCTACGTTCGGGTTGTCGATGACACCTGCGCTACTGGAAACGTCTGGGTTCTCCACACCAAATGAGCTTGTGCTCGTCACCGCATAGTAGGTCGGGGCGTTGAAGGCCGGGTGAGGAATCTCGAGGCGATCACGTAGCTCGAATGCATCGGCACTGAACGGCACGTTGCCTATCAGGCTTACGCCGTCGGCACGGACATCCGTAATGGCAGCGTCGCTGGAGTAGATATTGTAGCCACCAAAGGCAGGGTTGTGTGTCCATGAGACCACGTTCTCAGCCCCATCCGTAGCAAAGGTCACACCCGTCATCGCTGCTGGCGCACCCGAGGCAGCCGTCAGGTCGAGTCCACGTGCACCAATGTAGAAGTTGTCAACGTACATTGGGCCACCGCCTTGGTTGTTGTCGAAGAAGCCACCGAAGCGGGTGATGCGGTTCCACTCGAACTCTGACCACAGGTTCGGATTCTCAGCGGTATTGGGGCCTTGCCCGTCGAGCGCGACGGGGAAACCACCGGTAGACCAAGCACCACCATAGGCCCAGTATTGCGCTAGGGAGTCTTCATCAGCAAAGCCAGCAGCTTTGGCATCTTCCAGCTCCTGCCACGTAGCTGGGGGCAGTGGGACAGTGATGTTGTGCCACTCGCCGTTGCGCATGTACTCAGGGATCCGCCAGAGCAGACGGAAGCCCAGATCGGCCGAGCCATCATTGGCACCACTCCCATCTTCTGCATCAAGGAACGCAATCGACAGATTCGGCTTGCCTTGGTTGGCGGGATCAACAAGGAGGTCGAAGGAGAGCACATCGCCGCCATCGCGGTTAGCTGTCACGTCAACGCCATCGGGAAACTCAAACGGCTGGTAGGAGAAGTCGCCGTAGTTGTACTGCATCACCTGATTGTCTGGGTTCAGCGGGTCAGCCGCGACCACGCCAGCAAACATGGGGACCTGTACGTTGGTACCATTCACAAAGAAGATGAAGTCGTCGCCAAGCGCCGGAGATGGGTCCTGCGCAAAGGCGTTGCCAGCGAGCCCTGTCGTCACGAAAAGGGCTACCACAAGCAAACGACTCAGCCTGGTAACAAGATGGTTCATAAGAAATACCTCCAAGTGAGGGGTTGGTTAGGAAGACACGTTCGACCAAGCGGCAGATTGGTCAAAGCGGTTTGGTAGAGCCCCTGACCACCAGCGGCGCATCGAGGACGATGCGAGCAGGCGGCTCGGAGCCGGGGTGTTCGAGTTGATTGAGCAGGAGTTCGACGGCACGGCGCCCCAATGCACGCTTGGGTGCCTGCACGGTGGTAAGCGGTACATGCAGGAAGGCGGCAGCCGGAATGTCATCGCATCCCACCACGGACACATCGTGGGGTATGGACAAACCGCACTCGACCAAGGCACGCATGACGCCCAAGGCAACCAAGTCATTGAAGCACGTCACCGCCGTAGGCCGCTCATCGGCAGGAGTTTGACGGAAAAATGCAAGGGCGGCTTCGTAGCCGTCCTCCATGTGGGCGCCAGACGGCACGATGCTTTCCGGCCGAAACCGCAACGCCGATTCGCTAAAAGCCTGCTGAAAGCCTTGGATGCGTTCGCGCGTATGGGCCGTGTATGATGGCCCAGCAAAGTGCACCAGTCGCTCGTGGCCCAAGTCAATCAGGTGGCGCGCCGCCATTTTCGCCGTCGCCACACTGTCGATGCTTACACTAGGCGCTTGCAAACCGGGGACAGCTTCGAGCAAGACGAATGGATAGCTGGAGCGATGGAGCTGAAACAGGTGGGTGAGATCAGCCTGCTCATGCAGCACCGGAGCGATGATCGCACCGTGCATGAAACGGCTCTGCAACGCGTCGAGCAAATGCCCTTCGCGCCCGTAGTCGCCCTCGCTGGTCGTCACAAACGCCAAGTAGCCGCGCTCCGTCAGCAAGTCGCGTGCACCAATAACAACTTCTGTGTAAAACGGGTTGTCCATCTCTTTAATGACCATGCCGACACTCTTTTCGAGCACCTCATGGTCACGCCGTCCGGTGCCGAGCAATCGGGCCGAAGGCGACGGCTTGTAATCGAGCAGTTGGATGGCTTGCTGCACCCGCTCACGCGTCTTCGCACGTACCGTAGGCCGATCATTCAGAACAGCCGAAACCGTCCCGGTTGATACTCCAGCCTGCTTTGCAACATCGGAGATGGTTACGCGCTTCATGGGATTTGAAGACCACTTCTGAACTGCTTCATTTACACCCTCTGCCATGCCCCAAGGCGAAGGGCGAGCATAATACAAGCCCTCAGAAGCAAATGCAAGCTTTTGAGGAGTTCGTTTTTTGAACGCTATGCAGGGAGAAGCCAACAAACTTGAAGCGCTACAATACGTTATTCAACACGAGTCAAAGGCAAAACGCGTTGTTGGGTGGACGTTGTAAGTCGGACAAGGTAAAAACCCGGTGCCCACTGTTCGGTAGGCAATACTACATCTTGTTCGCCAGCAACGTAGGGACGCGCAGGCACGTGTGCGACCTGCTGACCCAGTACATTGTAGACCGTGATGGTGACCATCTCAGGCTGTGCCAACACGAGGCTAAGGCGCGCTGTCGTAGCGAACGGATTGGGATAAAGGCTGGCCGTAAGCGCTTTTCGCGGCGTCTCGTTCTCCGTTGATGTGCCTGAGATCCGCGTAAACGTCACGCGGTCTAAGTTGAACCCGCCGCGCCGCATATCTAAACGTAGCGTCTGGGTCCCGGCTGCCAACGCTACGCCATCAACGGACAGCGTGGTCCATGCCGTTTCGCCTCCGGTGTCTGGCACATCGATGGGACCCGCTACAACAGCACCGTCCAGTTCTACTTCAAACTCGCCGCCTGTACCATCGGCAGCAACCCGCGCCGCGAGGCTGTAGGTCCCGGCCTCGGTCACATCGACCGTGTACTCAATCCACTCGCGTGGCCCAATGTCCGTCACGTAATAGCCAGCACGCCCGTCCTGATCCGTCGTGCCAATGTCAACGGACTCGCCAAGGCGGATGCCGCCGCCGCTATTGTCTGTCCCGACCTCGCGGTAGGCCACATTGTTACCACCCAAATCGTAGTATTCGGCCTCCAGCGTGCCCGGTATCACGGTCGGCCGCATCAGGTACGGCGCCTGCGGACAATCGGCTGTTGCGCCAACTTTGACGGCTTGGGGCTCGGTCTCGGTGAACCAGCCATCGGCATCTGTAGCACGCACGCGTACTTGGTAGCAGCCAGCCGCCATATTCTCGACGGTCGCAATAAACGGTGCGTCATCCGACGCCGCGATCACGCCTTCGCCCTGCAAGAACTCGACGCGATCAAGCGCGGCCGCACCGGGTGCCGCCGCCTCGGCGGACAAGGTTAAGCCCCCCCCCACATCAACGGTTGTACTCGTCGACGGGCTCGTCAGCGTAGCCGTTGGTACGTCGGCGTTTTCATAGACGCGGACGTAGTCGATCAGCATCTGCGTTGGGAAAATCGTGTTGTCGATGCCTTGCTGCCCGCCCCATGTGCCACCGATGGCGACATTTAAGATGAGGTGGAAGGGCACATCGAAGGGCCACGTGGTCCAGCCCTCATTTTGATTGCGGTAGCGGAAGTAGATAACATCG
>CAYYHN010000460.1:0-4416 GCA_964471245.1 uncultured Rhodothermaceae bacterium
CATCCTTATGAGCTCACAAAAATTCCGCCATCCACTTAATGTGCTCGGTTCTCTCCCCCCCCCACTTGGCGGAGTAACGGTCTTTCTTCATCGTCGCACTGCACAGATGCGCCGTGAAGGCCGCGCTTACCGCATGCGTGATTGGAATCGCATGCCTAGTTGGCAACGTGTACTTTGGCTCATCCAGATAATTTTTGATCCCCGTCATCAAACTTATGAATTGCATGGTTTTGAAACGTCTCCCATGCTGGCGTTGATCCTACGTCCTTTCCCTAAGCAGATTACGTATTGGATGCATTCAGGGCGCTTCCCTGCGAAGTTACGTGGCTTTAAGCGAATACTCTTTCGTCATTTCCTTCGGTCGGCGAATGAGACGGTGCTCGTCAATACACATCTGCGAAAACAATTAACGGATGCCGGCTTTTCGCTTCCCGATTCTCACCGCGTTCAGCACGCTTTTTTGCCACCTCCACCAGAGGACGAAGCCGCAATTTGGCAAAGCTACAGCCCTGCAACCCGTTCCTTTGTCTTTAAAAAAAGTCCTTTGTTTGTGATGCAAGGCTCTGATGGTTTTCACAAAGGGATCGACCTTTACGGGACTGATCTCGCCATCGATATGGCCCTACAACTCCATGAACAATTCCCCAACTTTGGCCTCCTCATAGGCCGACCGTCAGAAGGCGATGCAGCTTTTCAGGCATATCAGGTATCATTAGAAGCAAAAATGCGAGATGCAGGCTTGCAAGACAACGTGCATTATCTAACGGGAGAGCAGCAACTATGGCCACTTATCCAGCGGGGTGATGTATTTCTTCGCCCTACGTTTCAAGATGGCGATTCCGTCTCAGTACGCGAAGCACTACATTTTGGCACTCCTGTAGTCGCAAGCAACGTGTGTCCACGCCCTGAGGGTGTCGTTACGTTTCCTTCGCGTGACGCTAAAGCTCTTGCATTAGCAGTACAACGTGTACTAGAACAAGCTACTTCCAATCAACAGGAAGGGGCTGCTGCATGAACCAGTCGTCGCCGCTCCGCACCCGCCTGCAGCAGCTTGGCCGACTATTCGACATAAACGCCCTGCGGCACCTCTTGCAGCAAGGGTTTTTCCACCTCCTTTCTGCCAACTTCCTGATTCAGTTTTTAGGATTTGGCACCATTCTGCTCATTCCGCGCTTCGTCACGCCTGCCGAACTCGGGCAGATCAAGATCTTTCAGGATTACTCGTCGCTGTTCCTGATTCTGGCAAGCTTTGGGCTGAACAATGCGATCCTGAAGTTGTGCTCTGAAGTACGCCCCGACGAGGAGAAAGCGTGGTACCTCAAGGCAGCGCTGGTTCGCATGCTGATCTCCGCCGCCATCTCGTACGCAATTGTCACGGCACTGGGCTTTATGGGATGGATTGTCGATACTCCCCACCTTGCGTTCTGGTTGGCGATCTACATGTTAACCCTGCCCTTCAGCAGCGGCATCTTGCTCCTGTCTGCGTGGCTTCAAGCCCAAAAGCGCATCAAGGAGATGGCCTCGGCACAGTTTCGCGTTAAGCTGCAACAGGTGCCGATCATCATCATTGCGACGTGGCAGTTTGGGTTCGAGGGATTTATTGTCGGCACCGTCATCGCCTTTGCGCTCGGCTTGTGGCCGTTCCTGCGGGCCATCGGGACGGACTTTCTTCAAGCGCCGCGCCTTCCTATCCCACGTCTTTTTCATGAGATGGCCGGTTTTTCCGTGCTCAGCAACGGTGTCAATACCATCGGCAAGCACGCCGATATATACATCATGAGCCTCTTCGCGCAAGACCCAGCCGAAGTGGGGTACTATGCGCTCGCCAAAATCCTTCTTTCAGCAGCGTCCGTTTTCACCTCTACAATGCAACGGTTGGTGATGCCCGTGCTCAGCGAAGGTGCAGAAGATGAGGGTTGGTTTCGGCGTCATGTCCTCCGTAGCCAACTGCAAACGGCTGGTATGGGCCTGCTGGTTGCCGGGCTCGTTTTCGGAGGCGGCTGGATTGTCATCAACCTATTTTACGACGCGGCCTATCTTGCTTCCCTCACCTTCCTCGGCATTTTGATGGGGCGCTACGTCATTTGGTCGGCGTATGCGATTGTGGGCATTTCATTCATGAGCCTTGGGGCACCGCGCGCCAACTTCGTTGTGGTCTGCTTTACAACGCCATTCAGCCTGATCTTTACCTACTTCATGCTCCAAGCATACGGTACGATAGGCGTCGCATGGGCACAGGTCATCACGTACGCGTTCATGTTCCTCTTCCACCTTATTGCCTACCGCATCGTCCTCAGTCGGCACTACAAACGCCCTGAAGGTTAAGTCGAGGCCCCATGTCGCAATCTTGGCGACTTATGGCGCGCTATCTCTTGTCGTTCCTGTCGATGGCATACCTCGTTCGGCAGGTGTAGGCTGACGCGGCTGGCGGTCGGTGGCAACGATGCGCTGGCGTGTCGGTACGAGTTGTTTGCGGCGTGCTTGCCACCATTTGGTCAGCCCCAAAGGCGACGTCCAGTAGATCTCGTTGCTGCCTGCACGCTCTGCCAACACCGAGGCGAGCAATGGCCCTGCACCTTGTAGACGTTGGGGGTGGCTTTGTTCTAAATGCCAATCGAGCACAACGGCACCTCTCACCGCCCTTACGTCGTCGAGGTGGGCTTCGATTTTGTGCTTGCCCTCCTCAGGTGTGACGGGCTGGTAAAAGATACCACCGTCCATAAGTGTAGGCGGGATTTGCATGATCGGCATTTTCGCTTGCCGATGGGCATCCCACGGCTGAAACGGCCAACACATGCTACGCTGAAACCCAGCGCCGTCGTTGATCCCAAGCGATGAGTCATAAAGAAAACCCGCGGCTTGATGCGCCCGCCATGTGGCCTCAGCATTTCCAGGTTGAAGGCTCCAGTGATGATGACGGACGCCACCAACAGGCATGCCGTTGAGCAAGCGTTCCAACCGTGCTTTTTCTTCGGCAAACTGTTCCGGACGCTTCCACGCATTGATCGAAGCATGTAACCCGATTTCCCATCCTTGCCTGACGGCTTCGAACATAGCTTCCCGAAATATCGGGGTGCTCGCATCATAATCCACATCGTGGAAGGCTGCACCGGGTTCACTAGCTCTCGTGACGGCAACGTAGAAGCATGATGTTGCCCCAAGTGAGGATTCTAGCGCCTTCCACCATGCAAAACCGAAGTGGGGATCCGTGTCAGGTGGTGGGACCAGTCCTGCCCACCCGCGCATGCGACGCCGTAGCAACCCCGGCAAGCCCCGCATGGCTTTTCGCCAAGCACCATCCTTCACATCCCGAACGAACCGCTCGGTGTAGAACATGTTCGTGGGCCAAGCAAACGGACGGTCGACATCATGCGATAGGACGACTGCATACCGTTTTCCCTCAGGCCAGCGTGGCACAGGACGCCAACCCGTACCGAATACCCAAGCCAGTCGATTCGCGATAGCTTGTACATACTCTGCAATGACCGGACGCGTATAAAACGGGTTGGCGTCTTCACCTTCACCTGGCGTCACCAGCGGCACACCCCATGCATTCACCTCATTCGGCACGGGCTGTTGCCCCGTGATGAGCGCAAACGTACTGTATAGCACATCTGCGGAAATGACTGTCGGCGTACCTGCTCTTCCGCGTGGTCGGAGAAACTGGTAGGCTAGCGGGATGCCTTCAAACCACGTCCAGCCTGTTGGTGCAGCCGTCCAGTCGGCATGTGCATCCGCCTGTATCCAGAGTGCCCCTTGCTTTCGCGTTGCGATGGGTTCGGGTGCATAGATAAGATCCGCACGCGCAGGATCATCGACGGGTTCACCGTAGACGCCGATGCCTTCCAAGAGCACCTCAAGGGCATACTGCGCTGCGAGGCGGTTGCGTTGGGAAAGGCGCAGATGATAGTGCAGCTTCATGAAAGGATGTCGCGTGGACCATGACCGTTGTGTTCGTCAATGGTATCGTCCTTCCTTTCTGGCTATTAAGCCGCCTATTTTGCCGCCGACGCGTTAGCGTTCTTCTTGGACTCCGGCCCTGACGCTACACGTACCTCCTCTTTGGTGGAAGCAGGTGGAATCGGCGCACGTTCGAACGGTTCGAAACGACGCGCACCTTGGCGACGCACCTTCGGCCAGCATGCTTCGAGGGTTTCCTCGGTCATGATGCGTGCCATCGCGTCGAAGTAGTATGGACGCAGTTCTCCAGCCAGATCTGTCGTGTAGCTCCATGCCCGGGTCCATAGGCGCGACTGGATGTCGGCCCGCATCTCTTCTTTGTCGAAGGTGACTTCGCCCAAGTCCATGACAACCATGCTCCCGGCTCGATCTAAGCCGTGGTTCACCGTAAAATTGAACGTCGTCTCGGCGAGTCCGCTGCGCCAGCACGCCAACGTGTATTCCACAAATTGGTCG
>CAYYHN010000461.1:0-3425 GCA_964471245.1 uncultured Rhodothermaceae bacterium
AAACGAAGACAACGCTGCCTGCTGGCCTCCAAGGCGACGGGACATCGGGTGCGGTTGGTCCGCTACAACCACCCGGCGAGCAGCTCAATGAGATGGGCTTCATCGACCACCTCGAAGAACTGCGTTGGAGCCTCATCAAAGGTGGCATTGGGGTGATCGTTGCCACCATCGTGTGTGGGTTCTTCAGCGAGTGGATCATCCAAAACATCCTGCTTGGACCGAAGAAGCCAGACTTCTTCATGTATCAGGTCTTTGGGATGGAGTTTACCGACTTCGATCTCCAAAACCGGACGGTTACGGGCCAGTTTTTTGCGTATTGGGGGACGATCCTCGGCGTCGGGATTGTTGTAGGCTCTCCGATCTTCGTCTATTTCATTTGGAAGTTCGTCGAGCCTGCGCTGTACCCCAATGAGAAGCACAGTCTCCGTTTTTCTGCCGCGTTTGCCACGTTTTTCTTCATCCTTGGCATCTGCTTCGGCTATCTGATCATTACGCCGCTGGCGATTCAGTTCTTTGCTGCGTTCCAGATCTCGCCAGAGATCATGAATGAGTTCGACATCAACCGCTATTTCAGCATGGTGACGATGTGGGCCTTTGGGACAGGGCTGCTCTTTCAGTTGCCGGTCATCATCTTTTTCTTAGCCAAACTTGGCATCGCCACGCCTGATTTCCTGCGCAAGTCGCGCAAGTATGCGTTCGTGCTCACGCTCACGATGGGCGCGCTGTTCACCCCGCCCGATCCGCTTTCGCAGATCCTCGTCGCCTTGCCGCTGCTCGGCCTCTACGAGCTTTCCATCGTGGTTGCAGGCGTTGTCACAAAACGTCGGGAGAAAGAACTCTTGAAAGCGCAAGGGCTGGCCGAATGATGCGCGTGGTATGCGCAATGGGAGGGGCGTTGTTGCTCGTTCACATTGCCGCAGCCCAGGTGGCAACGCCCCCTTGGCGCTGTGCTGATGTCTCGTATCTGGAAGCCGTGGAAGAGGGCGGTGGGCGTTTCGTTGGAGCCGATGGTTTGCCGGATGATGCGTTGCGCCTGATGCAGGCCGCAGGCATCAACATGGTACGGCTACGGGTATGGCATACGCCTGCCAATGAGCGCAATGACCGTGCAGCAACGCTTCGCATGGCTCGCCGCGCGAAGGCATCAGGGATGGACGTGCTACTTGCCCTGCACTACAGCGACACATGGGCCGATCCCGGCCAGCAGGCGCTGCCGCAGGCATGGCAAGGCCTCAGTGCAAGCGTTTTGGCTGATAGCGTTGAGGTGTATACGCGCAGCCTACTCGATGCATTGGTGGCCCAAGATACACCGCCTGCAGTCGTCCAGCTTGGCAACGAGATCACTAGTGGCATGCTCTGGGATGCCGGTCGCGTGGGCGGCACATTCGACACCGCAGCACAATGGCGTACGCTCGCCAGCTTGCTGGCAACAGGGGAGCGGGCCGTTGCTGCAACTGTCCCCGATGCGCGCACCATGATTCACATCGATCGAGGCGGTGACCTCGGCACATCCCGGTGGTTCTTTGATAACCTGATGACCCAAGGTATTACGCCTGACATCATTGGCTTGTCGTTCTACCCGTGGTGGCACGGCAGCCTCGGCGATTTGCAGCAAACGCTCGATGGGTTGACAGCGGCGTATAACGCGGACGTGATGGTCGTAGAAACGGCCTATCCGTGGACGCTCGACTGGTTTGATAACACGCATAACCTCGTTGGCTTGGCGAGCCAATTGCATGCAGGCTATCCGGCTTCGCCTGAAGGGCAGCGTCGCTTTGTGGAAGCAGTGATGCAGCGGGTGGCAGACGTTTCCGGCGGCCTTGGTGTATGTTACTGGGCACCCGACGCGATTTCGACATCTGGTTTTGGTTCTCCTGTCGAGAACATGGCGTGGTTTGATGACGCAGGGCGCATGCTGCCCGTCTTAGAGGCCTTCAGCACACCGACCACAACCGAGGCCATCGATCTACCTGAGCCTATTACATGGACGGCCTATCCAAACCCTGCTACCAATAAGGTTGATGTGGTGCTAACCTTGAACAGCCCGAATCACGTTGGGGTGACCGTATTTGATGCGCTTGGACGTGCCATGCTGATGAAACCATCGCGTTGGTTGGGTGTCGGTACGCACACCATGCAACTCGATGTGTCTGCGCTGCCTGCTGGTATGTATGGGGTACGCATTAATGTTGCGTACAGGATGCAGATGCTGGTTGTGCAATAAAACGCCAACGCCTAACCTTCTGCCTGAAGTCTCGTACGCAGGGTTTTGGCCGCATCATAGGCCACCCACTTCTTTCGCACATTCTCCCTGTCTCCATTTCCAAAGCTATGCTTCCTGACTGGGCTCCGAATATCCATCCGCTCATTGTTCATTTTCCCATCGCACTCTTGCTGGTTGCAGCCCTGATCGATTTCGTCGGGGTATGGGTGCGTAAGTCGGCCTCCGTCCGGTGGATGGCGACGACGCTGTACACCTTGGGTGCCTTGACGGCCTTTGCTGCCCTTCGCACCGGCGAGCAAGCCGCCGATATGATGAACATTCCGGCTATGGCGCAGACCACACTCACCAGCCACGCTGACTGGGCACATTACACACTCTACTTTTTCGGCGGTTATGCGCTTGTCCGTCTCATCGCAGGTTTCGCCGATAAGAAGAACCGCCTTGGTGTTTCATTGCCGTTGTTCCTAATTGGGGCAGGCGGCATGTTCCTCGTCTACCAAACGGCCGAGCATGGCGGTGAACTCGTCTACGCGCACGGCATCGGCGTGCAGGCCGTGAAGGAAGCGCCCTCGCCGTTTGCAGCTTTAGCCGCCCCCACTGATTCGACAGCCGCGACGATGACCCCCGAAGCCGGACCGCTCGTCGCCAGCGATGGCTCATGGCAGTGGTTGCCCGGTGTGCAGGATCTGCCCGCGCTGCCCGCTATGCTGACCTTTGCCGAAGGCAGTCCCGATGCGGTTCGTTTCAGCCTCGTCGCAGGCGATGCCGATTACCCGACGCCGCTTGCGCTAGACCTCGAAGGACAGAGTGTATTGATGACGCTGGGCCCCGACTCGCTTTCCAGCATCCAAGCGGAATACACGTTTAACGCCGACGCCTTCAACGGCCGCGTGACGATGGTACACCATGTGCAAGACGCGCAGAATTACCACTTCCTCTCACTCGAAAGCGGTCAACTCCGCCAAGGCATCGTCGCCGATGGCATCCCGACCGTCCTCGACAGCACACCGCACGATGTGACCGGCTGGGTCACCCTCCGCGCCGTCGCCGACCGGACGCATTTCCGGGGCTACCAAGACGGCGCCCTACTCGTCCACGGCCACGGAGATGAACCTGCAAACGGCCCTGTGGGGCTGCGCCTCGAAGGCACCGGGCAACTCAAACTCGCCAAAATGGAAGTAATTGCACTGCGCTAGCGCTG
>CAYYHN010000461.1:3445-4413 GCA_964471245.1 uncultured Rhodothermaceae bacterium
ATTTGTTGCCAACATTCTTGTTGGGAAGAAATGCCGGTAGGGTCTTACCAACTAAACGGCCCACGTGCGATCGGATCGAGGACGATGGTTTTCGTTGAGAGGGTGCCGCCGTTGGGCATGTAGCGGATGCGGGTACGAATGGCATCGATGCTGGTAAGGCCCCACCAGTTGTTGGTGGCGTCGAGCGTACCCGTGTCGGGGCGGGATCGGTTGGGACGGATGCGTAGGAGCGTGGGCGCGTTGAGGAAGTTGTTTTCGTTGATTTGTGGAGCCGCATCGAAGACCTCAATCGCTGTCTCGCAACCATCAAACGTGTTCTGCCGGATCAGGTTGGTGCCGCCATTGGCGACGAGGACGCCTGTCAAGCAGTCGTAGAAGGCATTGCGTTCAACCGGGAGGTCGTTGCTGTAGAGAAAAAGGCCTTCGTACACTTGATTGTCGGTAATTCGACCTGTCGCAGCTGTGATGGTGGTGCGCTCTAAGCTATTCCCGATTATGTTTGCCTCATCAGCATTACTCACGATTAAGTTGTCGATTACGCTGTTTGTGACAGTTACCTCGCCGCCATCCCATTGAACTTGTGGGATGGTTGCCCATGTGATGCGACTGGGCTCGGGGTGCTCCGAACGGATGGTCACGTCATAAAAACGATTGGTCGTGTCGGCAGCTGTTTCTACAAGCCGAAAGCGGATCGGGGCAGAAGCTGTACCTTCTAAGAGCAACCTTCCGGCGACAAAGATGCGCGGTGTTCTGGGAAAATCACCGGCAGGGTCGCGTTGAATGGCTGAACCACGTACGACTTCTACAGTGGTGCCGGGCAGGATTTCCAAGGTTCCTGTCGCTAACACCTCGATGTCTTCCTCGATCCGCACGGTCGCACCGTCGCCGCCCCACGTCAAGGGCCGATCGATGACGGTGGCGTCGGCTTCGTCGAAGGCGCGGTCGCAGCTGAGGATAAGTAGGAAGCA
>CAYYHN010000462.1:0-4402 GCA_964471245.1 uncultured Rhodothermaceae bacterium
ATCCATTTCGGCACCGACATTTCGTTCGACCCCTACGGCCAAGGCAATGAACGCTACCTCTACATCTTCTCAGCGATTGCGCTGTTTATCTTGCTGATTGCCTGCATCAACTTCATGAACCTTGCCACAGCCCGCGCCATGCAACGTGCCAAAGAGGTTGGCATCCGCAAGGCCGTCGGCGCGATACGCGGGCAACTCGTGGCACAGTTCTACGGCGAGTCGCTGCTGGCGGTGGTACTGGCGCTCGGCGTGGCACTGGTGCTGGCCGTGCTGGCCGCGCCTTACTTCACCAGCCTACTCGGACGCGAGATCACATTCGGCGTGGCAAACAGTTGGGGGCTCGTGGGTCTAATGGTGGGCGTGGGGTTGCTGACGGGCATCTTGGCAGGCAGCTATCCAGCGTTTGTGCTTTCCGGCTTCCGGCCCACCATCGTGCTTAAAGGCCTCGCGACACGCGGGCAGCGCGGCCGCGCGTTTCGCAAGACGCTGATCGTCCTGCAGTTCGGCATCTCCGTCGTGCTCATCATCGCCGTGACGACCGTCTTCTTACAGGTCCGCCACATGAAATCGCAGGCGCTCGGCTTCGATAAGGAGCAGGTGGTCTTCGCCTCGCTGAGCGGCCCAACCAAGTCGCAATTCGATGCGTTCCGCCAAGAATTGCTCACGCATCCGGGCGTGCAGCAGGTGTCGCTGATGGGCAACTTGCCGGGGCGCGTCTACACAAACCGGGGCTACAACTGGCCGGGACGAGAGCCCGGCGAAGACCAGCAAGGCAAGAGCTTCTACACGATGCTCGCCGATCCGTACAGCCTCGAAACACTCGACTTAGAACTTGCTTCTGGCCGTTTCTTCGATCCCAATGTGCCTTTGGACACGGAGAATCGCTACCTCATCAACGAAGCTGCCGCCAAGGAATTGGGCTGGGATGATGCTGCCGGGCAACCGTTCCGCGCGTGGGACGAGGAGATGGGCGAGATTATCGGCGTCGTCAAGGATTTCCACTACGCCTCGCTGCACCAAGAAATTGCGCCGTTGGTGATCGACATCAAGGCGGGGTGGTCGTGGAATGCCGTGCTACGCGTCAGCGGAAACGACTTGACGGGGACACTGGCCCACCTCGAAACCACGTGGAAAGCGTTAGAGCCCATCCAGCCGATCAGTTACCGGTTCCTCGATGATGATTTCGACCGCCATTACCGCAGCGAAGAAGAATTAGGACAGCTCTTCAGCGTCTTCACCGGACTGGCCTTGCTCATTGCATGCTTGGGCTTATTCGGACTCGTCTCGTTCGCCGCCGAGCGCCGCACCAAGGAGATCGGCGTCCGCAAGGTGCTAGGCGCATCCGTGCCCGGCATCTTCATGCTCATCGCCCGCGACTTCGCCCGCCTCGTCGCCATCGCGTTCGTGCTGGCTGCCCCACTCGCATGGTGGGCCCTCGACACGTGGCTCGCCGACTTCGCCTACCGCATCGACGTCGGCCCACTCGTCTTCGCCATCGCAGGCGGCAGCGTGCTACTCCTTACCCTTATCACCGTCAGCTACCGCGCCCTTCAAGCCGCCCTCGCCGACCCGGTGTATGCCCTCAGGTATGAATGAAAAGCCACGAATGGCACGAAGGGCTTGTGGCGGCTCGTCCGAGAATGGCGGTGCATCTGGAATGTCGTCCCCCATTGGGTTGTGCGGTTCTCGAATCTGCGCGAATAGTGCCAGCCCGATGCGGCACACCGGTCCCTCGAACGGTTGTTGATTAGCCACGGATTTTCACGGATGAACACTGCTCCGTGGTGTACGATGACGTGCTAGCGCACCACGGAGCAATGCGGCGACCTCTTACTACGGGCATAACGGTGCCAAAGGGCGGAGATTTCTCTACTCACTGCGTTCGCAGGTACTTGGTGACTGCTGCCTTCTAGGTTGCCAGTCACCAAGTACCAAAAATGAGCGCAGCGAACGTCCTAAAGCGAACACAGTGAGCGTACTAAACACCCGCGCGCAGCACGCTACTGATTATGCCACGGCGTTGGGAAGCCGAAGCTAGGGATGAGTTAGCTTTCACGCGACTCGTAGCACAGAAACGGCCCATGAAGCGTTTCACCTGTTTGGCGACTTAAGACAAATTGATCTCGCGTCGGGTAATCGCCATCGTGGGGCTCATAGTCAGCTAAATCAATGCGAAGGGCATGGTCGACATCAATTATTGAATACCCTATACCTTGAGCCCAAGACTCAGCAAGACTAATGGCGCCCCGTATGCTTGAGGCGGAAACATATGCATAGACGAAGACGCCGACACAAAGGCCGTAATATTCAGAGCCTTCTTGCGGCTCTAATTCAAGAGAAACCTCATAAAATTCCATTCTCTCCCCTTTCACGCTAGGCTTCCGGCACTATCCGTGCGTTATTTCCTTCCACATGTCATCAAAGACACATTGCATACAAGCGTAAGGGATACCACCCAAAGGAAGATGGCACCCCAAGTACCAAGAAGCCGCGCAGCGGTGTACGAAACACCAAACACCCGCGCGCAGCGTGCTACTGGTTATGCCATGGCGTTGGGAAGCCGGAGCCGGGGATGAGTTCGGGGTACGGCGGCGGTTCGGGAGTGGTGCGTGGGTCTTGGGCGATAAGTGCTTGCAAGTAGGCGATGGCAGCTTCGAGTTGGGCGTCTTCGCCATTGAACGTCGCGTGCGGCGGGTTGTCGACTTCGCGGTCGGGGACGAAGCCCCAGCCTTCGATCAACCATTCCTGCTCGGGACCGTAGACGCCGAGTTCGGAAGCACGCGCCACGCCCCCATCGACCTGCCGGTTGCTGCTCGTGAGCCAGACTTCGCCGCCCCACGTGCGCATCCCGATGGCCACACCAAGCCCCAACCGCCGGAAGCCGTCGGCGAAGGCCTCGCCATCGGAAGCGGTGCGCTCGTTGACGAGCACGACGAGGTGGCCGCTGAAGGCGTACTGCATGTTGCCAAACGTCGGCCCACGGCGCGGCTTAAAGTACATCCATGCACGCCGTAGCAGTTGGCTAAGCAGCCACGAATCGATGTTGCCACCGTTGTTGTGGCGCACGTCGATGATCATGCCTTGGCGGTTCGTCTGCGAATAGAACTCGCGCGTCCACTGGTTGATGTCGTTCCAGCCCATCGCCCGCACGTGCACATAGCCGATGCTGCCGTCACTCGCTTCGTCGACCTGCTGACGACGCGTGTATTCCCACTCGTGGTAACGCAGGTTGAACGCGCGCCCTGCCGAGATCGGCGTAACGATAACATCGCGCGCGTTGCCGTCGGGGTTCTGCACGGCGAGCCGCACCTGTTTGCCCGCCTGATCCATCAGCAACTGCCCCATGTGCATCGCATCCCGCGTCGACTGGCCATTGACAGACAAGATGATGCTGCCTTCTTCGATCTGTACATCGGGATGGGCGAGCGGCGACCATTCGGTAGGCAGATCGGGGTCCGCTTCGTAGCGGTGGACGAGGCGGAAGCCTCCGGTATCGGCATCCCGCTCGAAGACGCCGCCGAGTGAGGCTGGGCCTACGTTCAGCGCCTCGCGCCGGACATCGCCGCCCCCGGCATTGGAGTGCAGCAACGACAGTTCAGAGATCAGCATCCCCTGCAAGTCCGACAATTCCTGACGTGCACCTACGCGGGGCAACAGCGTAGCGTACTTGTCACGCATGGCCTCCCAGTCAACGCCGTGCATGTTGGGATCCCAGAAGTAGTCGCGGTGCATGCGCCATGCATCGTAGTAGATCTGGTTCCACTCATCGCGCTTGTCGACCGCAAACTTGAGGTTGCCGAGCTTGACTTCCTTCTTTTCGTCGAGCTTCGCATTCGCCCCCGAGGTTGCTGGAATTACATACATCTTCCCGCTTTTCGTCACGAGCAGGTGCTTGCCATCGCCTGAAAGCTCGACACGACCTGCACGTTCGACGATACGGATCGGCTTGGCGTCGTACTTCATGTCGAGTGCCATCAGGTTGCCTTCCGAGCGGTAGAATATGCGTTTGTCATTCGTCATCAAGCCACCGTACGACCCAGCCGGTGCGGGCACTTCACGCAGCAGATGACCAAGATCCCAGCGCATCTGCTTGGCTTCTTCCTCCTCATCGTCATCGTTGTCCTTCTTTTCGGCAGCAGCCATGAGTTCGGTCGGAGGCGCAAAGGGGAACGTTGCGCCGTCGCGAACGGGGATCGCATAGATCTTGGCTGTGTCATCGAAGTGCGGCTGTGGCGCACGCTCGCCCCACGGGCTGAAGACGGACGAACTCCACGTAC
This sequence comes from uncultured Rhodothermaceae bacterium, assembly GCA_964471245.1. Taxonomy (GTDB): domain Bacteria; phylum Bacteroidota; class Rhodothermia; order Rhodothermales; family CAYYHN01; genus CAYYHN01. The sequence continues at coordinate 4,278 of CAYYHN010000462.1, forward strand.
GCGTCGACGAGAAGAACAGCCAGTCGCCGTCCGCCGAAAAGGCCGGGCTGCCATCCATGAAGCGGTCGCTGGTGATGGTTGTCGTCGTGCGTTCCTCCGTGTCGTACGCATGTAGCGAGGACATC
>CAYYHN010000463.1:0-4392 GCA_964471245.1 uncultured Rhodothermaceae bacterium
TGCGTTGCGTGCCATCCAAGAAGCTGGCCTACGCGTGCCACAGGACATCGCGATGGTGGGCTACGACGACATCGTGATCAGCAAGTACGTGCGCCTCTCTACCTTGCGCCAGCCGATGTACGAGATCGGTAAGCTGGCTGTCGAGAAGCTTTTGCTTCGGATGCAGCACCCCGACCACCCAACGTCGCATACGGTCTTTGCACCGCGGCTTGTCGAGCGCATGACATCGGCAGCAGTCACCGAGTCCACTCTTAAATCTGTGGAGCCGGGTGTATGAGGCAGTGGATGTTGGGCATAGTGCTGGTGGGCCTTGGTGCCGTGGCAACCTTGGGGTGCCGCGAGGTGCAGTCGCAGGATCGTGCGGAGGCCGTCGCTATCATAGCGGGTACACCTCTCACCGCTGATGAATTCCGCGACCGCTACGTGGATTACCTGCTTGAATCAGGCCTGATGGATGAGCCCGTACGCCGCAGCGGGTTCTTGGAACGGATGGTGTCGATGCGGCTGCTCATCGCTGAGCAAGAAGCGGCTGGCATTGCCAACGAGCCGGGCTACCAGCAAGCCGCCGAGCGGCTGGAGCGCAAGCTGCTCATCGACGGCTACATGGAAACCGTGGTCTACGATACGCTGACGAGCACGCAGCAGGAACTCGAAGCGATGTTCGTGCGCATGAACACGCAGTTGGAGGCGCGCCATCTCTATGCCCGCACCCGCGAGCAAGCCGATGCCCTCTATGCCCGCGTGCAAGCAGGGGAGACGTTCGAAGCACTCGCCCGCGAAGTATTCGTCGATGAGACATTGTCTGCTAACGGCGGTGCGGTTGGCACGTTTGGGTTCGACGAGATGGACCCGGCCTTCGAAGATGCGGCCTATGCGCTCGAAGTCGGTGCCGTGTCGCCGCCGGTGCGTACGGCGCTCGGGTACTCCATCATTCGCTTGGACGACCGCATCACCAAGCCACTGCTCACCGAGTACGAGTTCGCCGAAAAGAAAGACCGCGTCGAAGTGTTTGTGCAACAGCGGAAGCGCAACGATGCTCGCCGTGCTTTAACGTCGTCGATCTATGATGGCCTCGACTTACAGATGAATGATGCCGTCGCCGAGCAACTCGTCGGCATCATCACGGGGAATGCGGTGATGCCGAGTGGCGAAGCAGCCAACGCCTGGCGCAGTGCCGACCTGCTTTCCTTTGATGCGGACGGGAGTCGCCAGACATGGACCGTCGATTCATTTTTAGATGCTGCGCGCTTCGCTGCTGAAGCGCAACGTGCCCAAGTGCAGGACCGCGAGGATCTGGAGGCCTTTGCCACGGGCGTGATTGCACAAGAGTTGTTGCTCGACCGTGCACGTGCCGCCAACGTGCAGGACCTGCCTGCATTTACCGACGCGTTTGCTTTTGCTATCAATGAGTGGGTCTTCGAGCAGGCATACGGCCGCGTCGTGGCCCAAGCGCCTGTGCCCGAAGATTCAGTAAGCGCTTACTTCGAGCGCTTCGCTGATGAATTTACGGTGCCGCAGCGCCTGCGTGTGCGCGAAATCATGACCGACTCGAAGGCCGAGGCTGACCGCCTGCGTACGGAACTCGCTACCACCGATTTTGCTGCCCTCGCTACAGCGCATTCGATCCGTCCCGGTGCCGATGCTACGGGCGGTGACCTTGGCTATGTGACCCAAGCGCAATTGGGTGTGCTGGGCAGCCGCGTCTTCGCGGCCAGTGAAGGCGATGTGGTTGGGCCGCTAGAAGTGGGCGGCCGCTATGCCCTGTTTGAAGTTGGTGACCGTAAGGCCGCCGAACCCGCCACGTTGGATGATGCGCGCGCTGAAATCGAAAAGCGCCTCCGACGCGAATATCAACAGACGTTTTTGCAAAACCACGCTGATGCGCTCCGCGAGCGGTTCGAAGTGGTCCTGCACCCTGAAGTCCTGCACGCCTTTCCCTTGCGCGCGGACGCCTCTTAGGATACGATGTCCATTGCTATGACACGACGTTACAAACTCATGCATCCATCCCGTTCGCTCGCGGCCCGTGTGGCCCTTCCGGGCAGCGTATGGACGAAAGCTTTCCTCTTCGTCAGTTTGCTGCTGATGGGGATGGCTGCGCCCACGCTCGCCCAGACCGGCAAGATCGCCGGGACTGTTATCGATGCCGCTACTGGCGACCCGCTCCCCGGCGTGAACGTGCTAATTGATGGCACAACACAAGGGACGGCCACAAACTTCGATGGTGAATATGTCATCATCGGCGTGCGGCCGGGGACGTACACCATTGTCGCCTCGTTCATCGGCTTCTCTACGCAACGTGTCGAAGGCGTTTCGGTCAACCTTGACCTGACGACAACCGTTGACTTCCGCTTAGCTGAAGAAGTGTTTCAGGGGGAGGAGATTGTGGTGACGGCAGAAGCAGAGACCGTACGCAAGGACGTGACCAGCTCCGAAGCCCGTGTGTCGGCCGAGACGTTGGATAAGCTTCCTGTGACGGAACTTGGTCAGGTGCTTGATGTGCAGGCTGGGATTACTACCCGCGGCGGCAACATACACGTGCGCGGCGGCCGCAGCAGCGAAGTCGTCTTCATGGTCGACGGCGTGCCCGTCACCGATGGCTACGATGGTTCTACGTCGATCCAGTTGGAGAACGATGGCATTGAAGAACTCCAAGTCATCTCGGGCACCTTCAACGCTGAGTTTGGCAACGCGATGTCGGGTGTGATCAACGTCGTCACCAAAGAGGGCCGCAGCGACCGGTTCGGCGGTTCGTTGCAACTCTTCACAGGCTCATATGCGGTCGCCGGTGAAGGCGGCGAAGACTACATCCTCGGCATCAACGCCGATGAATTCACCTCGGCGGGTATCGAATACCGCGATGTCGATCCCTATTCCTACCTCGACGTGTCGCCGACCCATTTCTCGAACGCGACGCTCTCGCTCGAAGGGCCGGTCTGGAAAGACCGCGTGACGTTTTTTGCCTTGGGCCGCTACTTCAAGAACGATGGCTGGCTCTATGGTGCGCGCATCTTCAACAACGACGGCACTGCAGGCGACTCGACGTTGGTGCCGATGAACGACTTCGAGAAGCTCTCGTGGCAGGCCAACCTCAAGGTGCGCGCCTCCAACAAGATCATTTTCAACTTCATCGGTCTTGGCTCTTTCGCCAACAGCCGCCCGTACAGCTTCGGCCGCCGCTGGCAACCCGATGGGCGTACGCGCAACTTCGACGACGGCTATGATGTCAAGATGAAGATGACGCACCTGCTGAGTGCGACCACCTTCTACACGCTCAACGTCTCGTCCTTCTCGCGGAAAGCGCAGAGCCGTCGCTACGAGAGCCTAACAGACGAGCGCTACAATGATTTTGACATCAGTCCGCCGGATTCGGTGGAGTTTGTGCCGGGCGTCTACATCCCTGTTGTAACCAGTGGGGCGCGGTTCTCACGTGGTGGCACCAATCTCGGGCGCTTCGAGCGTACGACACAAACGTACATCGTCAAAGGTGACCTGTCGAGCCAGATTGGTCGGAATCACCTGATCAAGACGGGTTTCCAAGTCAAGATTGAAAACTTTGAGCTGACAGGGTTTGGATTGATCGCGGACGTAGATGAGGCGACGGGTGAGATTATCGAGCCGTTTACGCCTGCGATCCCGAACGAGACCAGTTCGGCGTTCAACAGTTTCGACGACATCAGTCCGCTAACCATCAGCGCCTACATTCAGGACAAGATGGAGTTCGAGAACTTTATCGTGAACGCAGGCCTTCGCTTCGACTATTTCGACGCCCGCTCGACGGTCCCTGCCGATCCGAGCGACCCCAACATCTTTAGCCCCCTCAAGCTGGAGAACCGGTTCCGCGATGCCAATGGCGATGGCGTCATTTCGGCCGATGAAGAGACCGCCGACAATGCGCTGACTGTGGCAGATCGCGAGGCCTACTGGTACGAGGATTCGGAGCCACAATTCCAAGTCTCGCCGCGTCTCGGTGTGGCCTACCCAGTGACGGAGACCGGCGTCATCCACTTCTCCTACGGCATCTTCTTCCAGATCCCGACGCAGAACAACCTGTTTAACAACTTCGGTTATAAGATTCCCGCACTCTCGGGCAACTATGGGCCGTTCGGTAACCCGAACCTCGAAGCCCAGCGCACGACGATGTACGAGATCGGCTACAAGCAAGGTGTTGGCGATTTCGTGTTTGATGTGACAGCCTACTACCGCGATGTGCGCAGCTGGGTCTCGACCTCGCCGCTGATCGAGACGGCGCTGCCAGGCATCACGTACTCGGTCTACACGAACCGTGACTACGCCAACACACGTGGCCTCACGATGAAGTTCTCGCGCGGCTTCTCGGACAACTGGGGCTTCGATACCAGCTACACCTACCAAGTTGTCGAGGGCTCGAAC
>CAYYHN010000464.1:0-4382 GCA_964471245.1 uncultured Rhodothermaceae bacterium
ATGGCCCTCTATCCATAATGATAGACGATGTGCAGGCTGCTTTTCTGTGACAATGTCACCAAACGTCGAAAATGCTTTAGAGCAGCGTAGCCTTCCGCAATGCACGAGCATCGGCAACGGTGATGTGGCCGCGAGTTCGGTGAATGAAGCCTTCGTCCTCGAAGCGCTTGAGCAAGCGGCTCACCACTTCACGCGACGTGCCCAGTTCGGTCGCAATGGCTTCGTGGGTCGTAGCCAGCACGTTGCCGGGCGCTGCCAAAAGATGCGTGGCTAGCCGGGCGTCCATCCGGCGAAATGTTACATCTTCCACAACAGAAATCACGGCGGCCAGTCGGTCGGCAAGTAGGCCAAAGAGGTACTGCTGCCATGTCGTGTGGCGCGCCATCCAGCCGCGCAGGACGCCTGCCGGGATCAGCAGCGCCTCCACCTCGGTCTCGGTGATGGCAAACGCCGGGAAGGCTTGCTGGCTCAAGATGCAAGACGCTGTCATGATGCAGCTTTCACCCGCACGGATACGGTACAGCGTGATCTCACGGCCGCTCTCGCCGCTCTTGTACACACGCGCCTGCCCACTCAGCACCAAGGCCAGATGGACACACGCATCGCCTTCCATCCCAATGAAATGCTGGGCAGGGACCTGCACCAACATGGCCTCGCGCACAAGGTCGTCATGGACAGGGAGAGGTGCATGCTGAAGAAACGGAAAGGCTGACTGCACACGAGCCGCGTAAACTGTTGGGTCAATCATATTTTGTACTGAAGACAGTGAAGACGCGTCGGCAGGCGTAAAAAGGGCTGAGAAGTGTACGGGTGCAGCGCAGACGATATTTTACACCATCCCATACCGTATGGTTTTGCTATGTTGTACAACATGCGTTTCTGATGACCAAGAGGCATTAATTTTACAAAAACAACCGCTGTCATGCGCCTATGCCTTTGTACGCCTTCGTGATCTGAACATCCTCCCTAACCCCATCACGTTTCAGACGCCCTGACGCTACAACGCCACACCGTATTGTTGGTCTGCGCAAGGTTTTGTATCGTGCAGGATTACAATTTATTTCCTGACTGCCGATAGAACATGCCCGAGTCGTTGCCTCCGGGACGCCCCCGCCACGAACACCTTAGCATTTGGCTGCGCGAGCAGATTGCTTCGGATAGCTACACCGTTCACGACCAACTGCCATCCGAAAACCAACTCGGGAAGCAATTTGGGGTGAGCCGGATTACTGTACGGCGTGCGCTGCAAACGTTGGAAAACGAAGGATTGATTTATCGCCGCCAAGGGCTGGGTTCCTTTGTTGCAGATACCAAAGTGGGGCAAGGGTTGGTCCGGCTGACGGACTTCGTGGAAGACATGACCCAAGCAGGGCTGGCACCATCCTCGCGGGTAACCTTTCACGACGATGTCGAAGCCCCGGTTGTTGTATCAGATGCATTGCACGTGGACGCGGGCGCTGCCGTCCGCAGGCTCGATCGGCTGCGGTTGGGCAATGGCGCACCGATCGCTTTTGACCGCACGTGGTTGCCCCACTTCTACGCCAAACGGCTGGATGGACACGACCTCGAACAAGCCACCATCTACAGCATCCTTGAGCAAACGCACAACATCCCGGTTGTGCAGGGACGCTTTCGCATCGAGGCCGTCAACGCCACGGAGGAGTTGGCGATGTTGCTCGACGTTCCTGTGGGGCAAGCCCTGCTCATGATTTCGCGCATTTCGGAGACACACGGCGGCCATGTGGTCTATTACCAACAGCGCTTTTACCGGAGCGACCGCGTGGCGTATGAGCTGACGCTGGCACGTGCACCAGGGCGTCCGCTTTCTGGTGGCGGGCTTCCGCTGCAAGACTTCGAGCCTGTCTACACAACTGATGCGCCTTATGACGCCTCCGCCTGACGTTACTGCGCTGCTCTTAGTTGGAGGAAAAAGCCAGCGCTTTGGCACACCTAAGGCCTTCTTTCCTGTCGATGGCGTGCCGATGGCGCAGCGGGTGCACGAAGCTGTGGAGGCACTAGGGATACCTGTTGCGGCCAGTGTGCAAACCGGCATCGCACACCCCTTAGCAGATACCGTTACGGCCATCAGCGATGCACACATTGGCATTGGCCCGCTTGGCGGCCTGCATGCAGGTTTGTGCGCGTGTACAACGCCCTGGCTGCTCGTGGTCGCATGCGACTTGCCCTGGCTGGACCCGGCCACCTTGCGCACCCTTCTAGCTGCGCGGACTGATACCCTAGATGCCGTGGTGGCATCCGATTCTTCTGGCTGGGACCACCCGCTATGCGCCTGCTATGCCCGCCATATTTTGCCCATCATAGAAGCGCAGATCGCGGCTGCGTCGTACGCAATGCATGCCTTGCTCAATCAGCTTGCCAACGTGCGTACCGTGCGCGTCCCTGATTACGCAGTGCGTAACATCAATACGCCTGCAGACCTTGGGCTGATGACTTATTCCAACACGCGTCCATGAATGTACACAGCAATGCCTTCGGAGTGCTTCCTTCCGGCGAATCGGTCGACGTGTACACGCTAGACAGTGGGACGGGCTTTGTGGTACGGCTCCTTACGTATGGCGGCATCATCGCTTCGCTCCACGTACCCGACCGCCATGGCAACAGCGCCGATGTCGTCCTAGGGCACGATGACCTCGAAGGTTATCTGACGCGATCGCACTACTTTGGCGCGCTCATCGGCCGGGTGGCGAACCGCATTGCGCACGGTCACTTTGTCTTAGATGGAGTCTCGTATCAACTAGCTTGCAACAACGGCCCGCATCATCTGCATGGCGGCCTGCGTGGCTTCGACAAAGTCGTCTGGGAGGCCACGCCGTTTGAAGCACACGACCACGTGGGCGTGGCGCTGTCTTACATCAGCCCTGATGGCGAAGAAGGGTATCCCGGCACCTTGCACGTCCGGGCTACGTTTACCCTGACGCATCCGCAAACCCTAACCATCGCCTACGAGGCCACAACCGATCAGTCAGCTCCAGTCAACCTGACGCACCATAGCTACTTCAACCTAGCAGGACACACCCACGGCGATGTCCGTGACCACCTCCTCCAAATCCACGCGGCGGGGTTTACTCCGACGGATGCCACGCTCATTCCCACCGGCGATATCATCCCCGTAGCTGGTACGCCCGTTGACCTCCGCACACCGACGCATCTGCGACTAAGGCTCAACACAGGGGATCCATTACTCGATGATGGCGGTGGCTTCGATCACAATTTTGTGCTCGATACAGAAGACCTTACCAAACCAGACGCATGGCTACACGATCCAGATTCAGGCCGTTTCCTCGCGGTCTATACTTCCGAGCCTTGCTTGCAGTGCTACACGGGCAGTGGACTAACGGGTATGCGTGGTAAAGCGGGTGCAACCTATGCACCTTTTGCGGGATTGTGCCTTGAACCCCAGCATCCGCCGGATGCGCTCAATCAACCAGCGTTTCCGTCTATCGTCCTGCAACAGGGCACGACGTATCGGTCGGCAACGCGGTATGTGTTTAACGCAGTGCCCTAGCACTGCCACCCTAAAAGCCAGCAAGAATCACCACATTTTTGCTCTTTGAGCGGTATTCTTTCCACCTTTTGGCGGTTGGAAGTGCGCGGATCAGACCTTATTCTGGTTCTAATACCCTTCTTCCTCGTCTTTCCAAGTCCCTCGCACAGTCTGTGGCTTCCTCTGTCCCCATTGCATATGGTTGGGCCTCACATGTAGGTCTCCGGAGACATGAGAACCAAGACGCATGCGGGATCTTTCCGGAGGACACGCCCGAAGCGCTGCACGCTAACACGGGCATCCTTTTCGTCGTCGCCGACGGCATGGGAGGGCATTTGGGGGGCAGCGAGGCAAGCCGCATTGCCGTAGACACCGTCCATCGCGTGTACGTAGGTACACCGAAGGGAGACATTCCCGATCGCCTACGCGCAGCCGTCAAGCAAGCCAATGTTGCGATCTACGACCGATCCCAAAATGATTGGCGTGTGTTTGGGATGGGCACAACCTGTTCCGCCTTGGTGCTTCGCCGCCGCGACGCGTTTCTTGCCCACGTGGGCGACAGCCGCATCTACCGCCTCCGCGATGGTGTGCTTACGCAACTTACAGCAGACCACTCGGAGGTTGCCGACATGGTCCGCCGCAACCTCATCACAGAAGAAGAAGCCCGGACACATCCACGCCGAAACCTGCTCAACCGTGCCCTTGGCACTTTGCCGCAGGTCACCGTCGACGTATCAGGTCCTCTCGCCCTTGAAGTAGGTGATACATTCTTACTTTGCTCGGACGGGCTGAATTACGTGGCGCAACCGACCGTAGCAAACATCGTCGCCACATTGCCGCCGCAGGAAGCGTGCGAGCAATTGGTTGCACTCGCCAA
>CAYYHN010000465.1:0-4379 GCA_964471245.1 uncultured Rhodothermaceae bacterium
GCTTCTTCCTGGCCCGCGCCCTCGCCACTTTCGGCCGGATGGGGATGCCCTTCTCGTTCCATCGCTCAATCAGTCCCAAAGGCATAGGCTCGCCGCCGACGATGGCATACCGAATCGAAGCCAACGAACAAGAATCGAACGAGGTCGCGTCGGCCATCATCTGCATCATGGTGGGCACGCCAAACAGAATCGTAGCCTGCATGGTATCGGAAAGACGCAGAATCTCATCGGCGTCAAACTTTTTCAACACCACCACTTTTCCACCACGGTGCAGCACGGGTGTGGTCAGCACATTCCAGCCTCCCGTATGGAAAAACGGAGCAAAGGTAAGGATGACCTCGGCTTGCGTGAGGTTGAGCCGCAGCCCCGTGTTGATGGAGTTCCAGAACAGCATCTGATGCGTAATCAGCGCCCCCTTCGGGCGGCCCGTCGTCCCCGACGTGTAGAGGATCATGCATGGGTCTTCGAAATTGGCGTTCACCGACGTGGTCAGTGGTGCTTCGATGGCCTCGGCAGCTTCAACAAACGCATCAAAAGACGTCTGAGCGGGGAGATGTGCTGCTAACTCTTTGGCGGAGTCCAGATAGTCTGCGTCGTAGATGAGCAGTGCGGGTGTTGCATCCTGAAGCTGGAACGCCAGTTCGGGGACGGCCAAGCGGTAGTTGAGCGGGAGCATGATGGCGCCAAGCCGCTGGACGGCAAAGAACAGCGCGACGTATTCGATGCGGTTCTGCGCAAGCACCGCCACACGGTCGCCTCTTCGGATGCCATAGTCGCCTTGCAGCACCGCCGCCTTCTGTTCAATGAGATGGTACAGCGCGCGATAGGTCAACTGGGCACCTGTCTCGATGCTGTGCAAGGCGACCTTTTGGGGAGCATATTGCGCCCATCGCCCGATCCAATCCAGTTCTATGTGCTGCGTCGTGCTCATTGCTCCCAAAAGGCTAAAACGTGCTCCATGAAGTCCGCAGGCCGTTCCAAAAATGGCGAGTGGCCGGTTCCATCCATCACAACTTCCGTGAAGGCTCCACCTTTGGCGCGTCGCTGACTCAAGACGTACCGCGTCTGCGAAACCATCGGCTGCGGTGGGTAGGCGGCTTCGCCGGGGTAGTTGGGGATCAGACCCATTTTACCCAGTGAGCCGAAATCGAAGAGCGAGGCATCGCTGACGATTTGGTCACGGTCGCCGCGTATCCAAAGGATGGGGACATTAGTCGAGGCTCCGATAAACCGCGTGACCGTTTCACCTACATACTTGGGTGAGACGGCATTGACTGGACCCCATTTCCCGGGCCGCACAAAGGGGTAATGCTCCGATGGCTCGAAGTCCCCCGGATAAAACTGGTCGCCGATTTGCATGGACAGCAAGCCTTCCAGCAAGGCGTCTTCAGCCGCCGGATCGAACAGCTTGGCCCAGTAATACGCGTTCATAACTGCGCGTGGGCTCGCATTGGGGTCGTCGCTACCGTGGTCCTTTGCCCGCAGTCGTTCCACAAACGCAGGGTTTGCGATGCCTCCACCGGATCCAGCGAAGTCTAACCAGCAAGGCTTGCCGTGTTCGCCCTTCGTTCCACCGAACCCATACGGTGAGCCTGGGTTGACGAGCGTTGCGGTTTTAAATCGCTCTGGGTGGCTACCTACTAACGCATACACGACATTGCCACCGAGAGAATGGCCTACCACATGCACGTGTTCGTATGAAAGGTGGTCAAGGAGGGCGATCAGGTCATCGACGACATCAGCAAAGCCGCGCGTTGCATCGATAGGTTTTGCTTCCGTAGCTCCATAGCCCCGTGTATCAGGTGCAATTGCTGAAAACCGCGGCGGTAAACGTTCCATCACGTCTTTCCAAAAGATGGAAGACGAGCCGTTCCCATGTATGAGTAAGATGACCTCGTCTCCACCTTGCTTAACTAAGGTGTGCTGTGCCAACTTTGGCGTACGATATGTCTGCGAATGGATCATGTGGCAGACACTTCAGCAGCTTTGGTTGGGACCAGCGAAGCCGAATCCTTAGGGAACAACGAACTTGCCAACACAATCAGCATGGACGATGAGATGGCCACGGCAGCGGCGACACCCGGGTTCTCGCCAGTGGCTTCGGTGAACGGCACGGCAAGCTGGCCATAGTACATCGAGAAGTGAATGACCACGGCTGCGACTGAAGCGAGCAAGATGCCGCGTCGGTTGGCTTTCCAGCCAAACAGGCCAAAGAGAATCGGCACAAAAGCCGCCGAGAAATAGGCATACACGCCGTTCTGCGCGAAAATGCCGACGCTCAGCTTGGGGTTTACCAACTGATCCCACGTGATGAACACGCAGACGACGCCCAAGGTCACAATCACCCATTTGTTGACCTGCACGCCGCGCTGTTCGAACACCTCCTGTTTACCCATTTTGGCGGCTAGAGGCTTGAGAATATCCTGCGTAATGGAGATCGAGATCGACTGGATCAGACCTTCCATCGTGGATAAGCCCGCCGAGATCAGCCCCATCACGACGATCAGGCTGATGAACACGGGAAACTCACTCACTACATAAGCGGAGACCAAGCCGTCAAGTGGAATGGGGGCGCCGTTGGCTGTGAGGTCGGGGAAGGCCAAGCGGATGTACAGACCCGCGATCACCACGAGGAAGAACAGCATTTGCACTGTAGTGCCGACGAGTAGGTAGCGGTTCACGTCGCGGTCGCTTTTCAAGAGCAGCGACTTGGTCAGAATATGCGGCTGGCAGATGATGGCGATCCCGACGATGAACTGGCAGACGAAAATCTCGAAGTAGTCGCGGAAGAGGAAGCTGTCGTCGTTGGTTGTGGCGATGAGCTTGGGGTCGATGGCGCTCAGCTTGTCCAGAAAGCCGCGTACGCCGTTGCTGAAATGTTCGTAGCCAGAGGTCAAGAGCACCACGGCCACGATCAGCATCAGCACGGCTTGGATCGTGTTGGTGTAGACCATCGAGTTGGCTCCGCCGAACATCATGTAGCCAAACACGAAGGCCACGATACCAAGCAGGGCGGCCAGCTCTGAGATGTTCAGCGTGCTCGATAGCACCTTGGTGAGACCTACGCAAATCAGCACCAGAAACGTGATGAGCAGCAGGGATAGAAAGGCGAAAAAGACACCGAAGCCCTTGCTGTGGTACCGCGTTTCCATCCACTGCGCCATCGTCAGGGCCTTCACCGAATGGCCGTGCTTGCGGAAGCCCTTGGTGAGAACAACCAACGAAATGAGCGCCGCGACCGGGAGCGCAATCGCCATCGACAGGATGCCGCTGATGCCATAGACCGCGACAAAGCCGGGGTTGATGATGAACGTAGCGGCGCTGGTGATGGATGCGGCGAGGGAGAGCCCAACAGCGGTAGGAGAGAAGAGGATGCTCCCAACAGCGTAGTCGTCGATGGAGGTGATCTTCTTCGCGCCTCGGATGACGAAGAAGAGAATCGCTCCTGCGTACGTAAGCACGAGGACCCATCCAGCAATGACCATACTTTGCGATGCAAGACTCATGGTGCCGTCCTCCTACCACCTAAATGCGTTGCAGGCAAACGAAAGGCCGCCACCGGATCCCATCAAAACGAAGATGTCTCCCGGTTCCAACTCGCCCTTGCGCACCGTAATGTCCATCGCCATGCCAATAGCCGCCGAGCCTGTGTAACCGTACGTGCTCATTATGGTCGGGGCGACTCCGCGCGCAAGCCCCAGATTGTCCATCGTCTCATGAATCTGGTTGATGTTGATCTGAGTCATGAAGGCCTTCTTGATGTCTGACACTGCAAATCCACCGCGATCTGCTACCGTTTGGATCATCTCTGTCCACATCAGCGGGTTCAATTCCTTCGGAAACTTCTTCGCAAAAACCAGCTTGTGCTGTTGGTTTTGGACGCTCGCCAAGGTTGTCGGTAGTGCCGATCCACCGTGGTAGATGCCCATGTAGTCGTTGTATTCGCCCTTCGTCCGGCTATCCGAAGCAAGGTGGTAGGGCTGGTCGGCGTCCACCGCTTTCATGATGCCAGCGGCTGCACCATCAGCAAAAAGCGTGACGGTTTTCTTGTCGTCGAGGTTAAGGAAGCGGCTCATTCCATAGGCACCAATCACGAGCGCGTGCGTGTAGCGCGTATCGGCTTTCAGGAAGTTGGCAGCGGTTTCTGACCCCATTACAAACCCAGCACACGCGGTATTCAGGTCGAAGCTCGTTGCATTGATGAGCCCAAGGCGGTCGCATACCACGGCAGCGGTGGAGGGCGAGATAAACTCAGGCGTGTCGGTTGCAACGATGACGAGGTCAACGGCAGTAGCACTGATCTTCGCCATCGCAAGGGCGTTTTCTGCAGCGCTAACACAGAAGTCACTGAGACGCTCACCCTCACGCATCCAGCGTCG
>CAYYHN010000466.1:0-4379 GCA_964471245.1 uncultured Rhodothermaceae bacterium
GCTGCTCTGCTCGGCGAGCGGGACGGCGCACCCATCGCCCGTGCTCTGGCCAGCTACCCGCTCGACCTGCGCCATGACCTCACCATCCCACTGCAGATTGACGCCCGCAACTTCGCCGGTGACCTCAGCCTCGCGTGGCCGCGCATCGACGCCCTGCCGCCCTCATGGACCGTGGAACTGACCGATCACGAGATGGGCACCACCATCAACCTACGCGAGCAAACGAGCTACACGTTCGCCTTCGCGGGCAGCACGGGGAAAACCGCCCCCGCCGATTCGGTGCACACCACGCCCCCGCTGGTCGCTAAAGCACAGGCTAGCTCGGCACGGTTCAGCCTACACATCAGCCCCGCGGTAGGCACCTCCGTGGAAGCAGACATTCCGCAAGACTTTGCGCTGGCACCTGCCTACCCGAACCCCTTCAACCCGACCACGACCATCAGCTACACCTTAGCTACGCAGAGCGAAGTGCGGCTCGTGGTCTATGATGCGCTCGGTCGGGAGGTGGCGGTGCTGCAGGATGGCACGCAAGGGGCGGGTCGCTACCGGGTCTCCTTCGATGCCAGCCACCTCAGTTCTGGCCTCTACCTCTACCGGATCGAGACGCCGCAGTTCGTCGCTACCCAGTCGATGCTGCTGCTGAAGTAGCCACAGACGCCCACACGTGGTGGAGCATGCCGCTGCCTTACGTATTCCATGATAACCCGCCCCTCTAGCTACGTTCCGACCTACTGAATCCCATGACAAATCAACATAAATCTGCACCTACTCCGAACATGACAAGTGCGAAGCACGCCAACCGTTTGGCATATACACGTCCGGTGCTGCACGCCCAAGGCGATGTACGCCAACTGACCCAATCCGCCACGATGCATATGGGCAGTCTCTTCGGCCTGACCTCGCCGGGCATGCCAGGGGCTCCAACACGGTAACCGGTTTCGCCGCTGTTTTCTTAATCCAACATAGTTCTGTCGATGGCCTCCTACATGTACTCCGCCTCCCCTCCTCTTATGCACCAACGCTGGACGTGGCGTGCGAGCAGTCACTGCTTCGAACGTGTACAGTTGTACGCAGACCATGTGCGACTTGATAGCTGGTCGTGGCGCGGAATTGCCAGTCGCACGATACCGCTTGCAGAGATAGGTCGTATTGATATTGTGCAGCGTGGCAAGCTGGGCCGTTCCCGTTTGCGTGTTGGGCTTCACGAGGGTAAACGCGTCCGCTTGGCGGTAGCCTCGGCGTTCATCTGGAAAACGAAGATCGAACAACAGATGCATGCTCCCACTCAACATACCCCCTCAGTCTACATGCCGATGATAGTGCAAGAGAACAAACAGATGTCCCCAACACTTGGCTGACTAGTCTAAATACAGTAGCTATTCGTGAGGCAGCTTAGATTAGAAAAAGCGGCGCTCGAAGTGGTAGGCGGTATTGAAATACTTGGTTGCTCTGGGTTGTTGGCCATTGGGTCTCTATTCCCACGTCGTGCCCATTCCGGTCCATACCATCAACCATTTCGATTCTTGCTATATCTAAGATTTCTGCCCTCAGTACTGATTTTTTATCAGCATAGAGCAAACCAATGTGCTGTTCACCAGTACGATTACCTTGGACGTGCGTATCAACACAACCACCACAGAATTTGCACGCCCAAGGTAATAGCTCGCTCGCCCCCTCCCCCTAGTTAACCCGCAGCTATGCCCCATCCTACGCTACACTTACCTGTAATCCTGCGCCAACGCTGGACGTGGCGTTCTGGCAGTCGTTGTTTTGAACGGGTTCGCCTCTACCGCGATTATTGTCTCCGAGACAAATTGAGTTGGCGCGGCTTCACGTCACAAACCATCATGCTCCGCGATATAGATCGTGCCGATATTATACGACGGGGCAAAAGCCGTAGCTCACGCCTTTGCTTACGCCTTGCCAATGGGGGACGTATCACTTTAGCAGTCGCACCACTGGTGCTATGGCAAGACGAAATCAAAAAGTTGCAAAGCGTGCAAGCGTTTCTCGCGTACCCGGCCTATACGCCTTTGGCAAGCATGACAGCTTGAGCCTTTAGCAAGCAAGAGTCATCGAAAAGCCCCATGTGCCGCTTAAGGCAGCACATGGGGCTTTTTCTTACTTCAACAAAGTCATCGTTTCGGTTTGGATGCCGTGTGGCGTCTCGAAGCGGTAGAGGTACATCCCACTCGGAAGGTTGCTGGCGTCGAAGATCGCCGTATACTGCCCGGCTGCATGTATGCCGGAGGCCAAGACGGCGACTTCGCGGCCGAGCATGTCATACACAGCAAGGCGAATGTCAGCCGTTTCGGGGACGGCAAATGTGATATGCGTCGAGGAATTGAACGGATTGGGGTAGTTTTGTGCTAAGCTGTAGGTCTCGGGTATGATGCCGTTGGCTCTGGACTCGGACGGCCCATCGACAGAGGTTGGCGAGGCGACGACCGGGAAGGTACGTCGCATGACGCTTCCGTCGTTCGTGGAGGTTAGCACTTCGCCGGAGGTTGGGTGGACGGCGAAGGCGACAATCTGCATGTCGGGCAGGCCATCGCGCACCCATGCCTTTGAAACGTCATCATACACAAACACGCCTGCGCCCCAAGTCCCCGCGAGCAGTGTCATCGTGTTGGTATCGTAGCTCACGCTGCGCACGTCAGTCACCGTGAGGCCGTCATTTAGTGACAGCCACGTTGTGCCACCATCAACTGAGACCAAGACACCAATGCCAGTAGCGAGGAAAATTGCGGCTTCGTTGGTGATGGGATGAAGGCCGAAGTCGATATCAAAAACGTGGTTACCCGCCAAATTACCAATAGGCAGCCATGTGATGCCACCGTCCGAGGAACGGTACAAGCCAGCGCCGAAGGTGCCTGCGTAGATATCGCCGTTGGGCGCAATCCCAAGCGACCAGATGGCTGTGTTGGCTACGCCAATCTCTTGCCACACGAGGCCATTGTCGACCGAGCGAGCGACTTCGCCACGGTTGGTGGCCGCATAGAGCACTTCGGTCCCCGGATTGTAGGCCATGTCATACACAATGCGCCCCGGCAAACCACGCGGTGTCCACGTCTCGCCAGCGTTCATCGACGTGAACACGCCGCTGTTCCATGTGCCGACGTGCACAAACGATGCACCGCCACGGTCGTAGGCGATGACGCTGGTCGTCTGGCGGTTGGAGAGGCCGTCGTTGGCCCCAACCCAAGCGAGTGGCAGGAGTGGGTTAACGTCGAACGCGATCAGCATGCCAAAGCCAAACGTTGCAGCGTAGAGCCGATCACCGGAGGGGCTGTACGTCAGGTCTTGGATGACGACGTTGAGTTCCTCAGGGCTCACGTTTAGCCATGTCGTGCCTTGGCCGGTCGAGCGGAAGACACCTTCATCCATCGTGCCGCTGTACAGCTTGTTGCTAGCATCGTTGATGAAGGAAAGCACCGTCGGCGCGTGACCCGTACTAGGTGTCCACGTCGCACCGTCGTCTGTACTCACGAACGCACCGTCACCATCCGTGCCCACCAAGATGTAGGTCGTGCCGCCTTCTTCGTAGACGTGCAAGGCCATGCCTTCCACCTCCGGGAGCACCAGCGTCCAATTGAGGCCGCCATCCGTGCTGCGGAAGACCCCACCCAAGGTACCCGCGTAGAGGTCGCCATTGGCAGGGTTTATGACAAGTGACCGAACGTAGCGATCTGTCAAGCCGTTGTTGACTTGCGTCCACGCCGTCAGGTCGCTGTAGTCGGCCCTAAAAACGCCCAGCCCGATGGTGCCAATGTAAACCACATCCGGCGCAGCATCGACGATGGCGATACTCGTAACGGTTGACGCCAACGGCAAGTCGCCACCCACGAGGTTGGCCCACGTCGCACCATCGTTGGTCGAGCGGAAGATGCCGCTGCCATCACTGCCGACGAAGACATCGCCTGCGCCAAAGTTGTTGACGACGAGATCGAGCAGCAATGGGTTCGTCAAGCCCGCGTTCGCAGGTGTCATTGGTGTCTCGCCGAGATCGGCGGAGGTGCGGAAACCGCTGTCGCCGTAGGTGGCGACGAAGAGGACGTTGTCGCTGGTACGCACGTCGAGGGCGCGGATGAAACCGCGGAAGGCGGTGGGGAACCACTCGTCGCCCATGTTCTGCGTGCGGTACACGGCACCGCCATCACTACCGGCGAACACGGTGCCGTCCACATGGCCGCTTCCCGGGATGTTGGCCGTCGAAAAAGCAAGCGCAGGTACGGTCCGGGTGGCTCGGCTGGCCGGACGCCAGAAGGTCGTCTGCGGCCGTGGTGCAAGGGTTGCACACGCTGCATTGTTCGCCATGTTCAGATCAAGGTCGGCGCGTGCCACCGGGGCACAGTTCGTGATGACGGAGAGCACCCCCA
>CAYYHN010000467.1:0-4371 GCA_964471245.1 uncultured Rhodothermaceae bacterium
CTCTTCGAGGAAACGGCTTTTGTACGCTTTGGCGAGCAGACCTTCGACGAGAAGATCCTATTTGCAGACCCCGCACTGTTGCAGATGTTCTCGTTCCCGCTCCGGGATGGTGACCCCACGACAGCACTGGACGACATCAACAGCATCGTGCTAACAGAGGCGAGCGCTCTAAAGCTCTTCGGCACAGACGACCCGATGGGGCAGACGGTCGAGGTGCGGCTCGGTGACCAATTCCACGCGTTTACCGTGACGGGCGTGGCTGCGGATGTACCCAGCAATTCCAGCATCCAGTTCGACTACGTGATCCCGTTCGAGAAGCTTGCGCCCACGTACGACTGGATTGCGAACCGCGTGGAGCGGTGGCATGCCTCCACATTCAACGTCTATGTAATGCTGCACGCGCAAACAGATGTCGCCGTGCTTGATGCGAAGCTGCTCGACTTCCGAAAGCGTCATCTTGGAGATGAGGCTGAGGAAATGCGCGCGAGTGGGCGCTGGGAAGGAGACGGACTGCCGTACCGCTACCGGCTTCAACCGCTGACGGAAATCCACCTGAACCCGGTCGTGCTTGGTGGCTACGTGGCGACGAGTGATCCGCAGTACGCGTATATCCTCGGCGCAATTGCGTTAGCGCTGCTGCTCATCGCGTGCATCAACTTCACGACGCTGGCGATTGCCCGGTCGGTCGAGCGAACCCGAGAGGTCGGCGTACGCAAGGCGATGGGCGCACATCGCGGGCAACTGATGGGCCAATTCTGGGGCGAGGCGCTGCTGATGAGCGGATTGGCGCTGGGTGCGGCGCTCCTTCTTGCTTGGCTGCTGCTGCCCATGTTCAACACACTCGCAGCCCGGTCGCTATCGTTCGACCTTGCGTCGGGTGCCGCTGTGGCGACTTTGGCCGGACTGCTTCTCCTGACGGGGCTGGTGGCGGGCAGCTATCCAGCACTCGTCCTCTCGGGCGTCTCACCGATGGCCGCATTGCGGCGTCGCTTCCTGCTAGGAGGCGCGGGCATGCTTACCCGTTCGCTTGTCGTGACCCAGTTTGTGCTATCCATTGGGCTCATCATTGGGATGTTGGTGATGCTACGGCAGTTGGAATATTTGCAGACCAAAAACCTTGGCTTCAACAAAAACCATGTCGTCGTGCTCCCGACGCAAGGACTCGACGGGCCGATGCTACTGGAGCGCTTTCGCAACGAGTTGGCCGATGCTGAGGGCGTACTCGGCATCACGGGGACGAGTTCGGCCTTCACGCAGGGCTACAGCCTCGAAGGATGGAACTACGGGGAGGAACCAAAGCGGGTGTTCCACTACCGCGTCGCTTCGGACTATGTCGAAGTGATGGAGATCGAACTGTTAACTGGCCGCTCGTTTGACCCAGCACGCGCCACCGACTCGCTCAAGGCGGTGCTTGTCAACGAGGCGTTGGTCGCCGACTTTGGGTGGGAGGAACCCCTTGGCGAAGTGCTCCACGGTTACTACGATGAACCCGAGGTCATCGGTGTATTCCGCGATGTCAACTTCCTGCCGCTGACGGACCAAATGGAACCGATGGTACTCAGCCTACACCCCTCGTGGGGCTACGACCATTTGCTCGCCCGCATCACTCCAAACGACGTGCCCTCAGCCCTTGCCACACTCGAAACCACGTGGACACACATCGCCCCTGACGTGCCATTTACCTACACGTTCTTGGACGAAGACATGAACCAGCAATACGAGAGCACCAAACGTTGGAGCCAAATTGTTGGCCATGCGGGCATTCTAGCCATCCTTATTGCTTGCCTCGGTTTGTTTGGGCTTGCCGCGCTCGCTGTTGTGCGGCGCACCAAAGAGATCGGCATACGCCGGGTGCTTGGAGCCTCACTTAGCCATGTCCTCGCCCTAATCAGCCGCGACTTTATCCTCTTGGTTCTTCTTGCGTTCGCCTTAGCAGTGCCGTTGGCCTACTTCGCCGTACAACATTGGCTCGAACAGTTTGCCTTCCGCATTGACATGCCATGGTACGTGTTCGCGATGACAGGTTTGCTTGTCTTTATTTTGACGGCTCTAACTGTAGGCAGCCACGCGTGGCGGGCAACACGTACTAATCCGGCAGACACATTGCGTACGGAATAGCCCTTGCGTTTTACAGACTTCCATCGTGCATCTACGCAGCAACATTTGCTTTCCCGATACCTAGAGCTATCTTGGGGTCCAATCGATAAGCACATTGCCCTGTATGGACGCCTTTCGTGTTGCTTGCATTGTTGATGATGATCCCATATTCGTGATGGTGATCAAAAAGATGATCGAGATCACCCAGTTCTCGGATGAGGTCGTCGTGTATGGAAACGGCAGTGAAGCGCTCGATGCCTTGCACCATGCATCGGCAACCGATTTGCCCGACGTCATTCTACTCGACCTCAACATGCCGATAGCCAACGGCTGGGACTTCCTCGATAACTTCTCCCAAGGCACATTGGCTGGAAAAATCCCCGTTTACATTGTCACGTCGTCGATTGATCCGCGGGACCGCGAGCGTGCAGCAAGCTACGCCGTCGTACGAGACTTCTTAGTCAAACCGATCAGGATGCCCCAGCTTCGCGCTATCCTTGGGGCGACTACAGATGGGAACGAAGGCAAAATGACCGGCTAATTCTTCAAGGCATCTTGGTCGCGCACAATATCTTCTTCGCTCAGCGTGCCTTGAACCCGAACGATAACCGTCTCCAGTTTTTCGACCGACGCAGCAATCATATCAATGAAATCGTTCTTTTCGGCGGACGTGGTAAAGCTTTCGCGAATCTCCAGCAAGCCCAGAATTGTCGATAGTGGCCCACGCACATCGTGAGCATTTGTAAACGCGTAGTGCCGAAGTTGCTCGTTCCGCTTTCGCAACGCGGCCGTTCGTGCTGCGACAAGGTCTTCTAAATTGGCATTTAGTTTAGCCAACGCAGCGTGGGATTCCTCAATCTCGCCTTTCTGCGCCTCAATTAGTCGCTTCTGCCTGCGGAGTTGGGTCGTTAACTCGCGCATCCGCTGGTTCTCTGCGCGCGTCCTGCTGACGTCGTCGAGTTGCTCCTTAAGGGCATGGAACTGTTGATAATACGCCAGCGCCTGTTCGTGTTGACTTCGCTGGGCATAGGCTTCTGAGAGAATACGGCAGGTCTCATACTCCTTGTTGCGAACATTCAAGGTGCGAGCATGGCCCAGCGCTTCTTCTAAATGGACGATGGCTTCATCGCTCTTGTCTTGGGCAATCAGCACCTCGCTCATCCGAAGCACTGTAGTAATGGCCGCGTTGGTCATGCAGTGCTCCTTACGGATTGTAAAGGCACGTTGGAAATAGGCCATCGCTTGATCGTAGTCTTGCATGGTCGCATAAGCTACACCGAGGTCGTGTAGGTTGCGCGCCAAGAAGCGCTGGTTGCCCCGTTCCTCTCCAGCCGCTTGGGCTTTGTTCAAATAATGAAGTGCCTCCTCGTATTGTCCCAGCCCAAGACAGGCCCGCCCCACACCATTGAGCGTACGGTTGTACAAGTCATGATGCGGTTCTATGGCATGATGCGCGATCAGCTTCTCGTGTCCGAGCCGCATGTCCTCATAGGCCTCAAGCTCACCGTAGATTTCTGCGATCTGATAGGTCCCAAGCCCCATATAGTATCGCACATGCGGGACGACACCGATCGGCCGATCGGCGACGCCTTGGTCGAGGTGACGCAGGGCCTCTTCGAGAAAACCTAAGCTACGATAGGCACTCCCGATGATGGTGTGTAGCACCCGCACATGGAGTGGGGTTGGTGCAAGCCCGGGTGTGCTGAGGGCTTTTTTGCCACAAGCAATTGCGTCCTCATAGCGCGCAGTCCGGTATTCGAGCGAGGCCAACAAGATTGGAACGTAAGGAGCCACTGCGTCGTCGCCCATCAGTTCCTCAGCTTGCGCTTCCAACGCGGCATGCATTGCCAAGGCATCGGCATGCGGGATGTACATCATTCGTGGAATGAGGCTGTCGCACAGAGCGGGCAGGCGCGCACCATCTGATAAGGCTTCCTGTAGCAGGGTATCTATCGCACCATCCATCCCAAAAAACGTCTAAGCTGAGACTACCGATATCATCGGATATCTATAGTATCGGTTTATCGCTCCAGCGATTCAAGCTCAACGGGATCGATTTTCACCACAATCGATCCCGAAACGATGTACAACTTCACCACGTGGCCCACAGATGTGTGTGACATCGACACCTATCCGCTCAGAAGTCTCTGATGATCGTTGAAGAGGATTGTATCGTTGCTTCTATGGGCATAGGCTTATGCTAACTCAAGTTGTGTGGTATACCACCCAACTTGAAGGATGGACCGTTTGGAAGGGTGGAGACAGGTAGGAACG
>CAYYHN010000468.1:0-4367 GCA_964471245.1 uncultured Rhodothermaceae bacterium
TATCCCAGCTTGGAGCCGCCATCCGATGCTGTGAGTTTCCTTCCGGGAGTTTGTTTAACTACCCGGTTGCCAAGCCAGAACAACCATATGCCTGCCACGACGTTTGCAGCACCTCGCCGCGCTGCGTCCGCACCACGCACCGCTTTAGCACCTGAGCCGTTTGTGCTCGGCCCCGACGTGCACCTAACGTGTGAGACCCTTGAGCATCACGCGACGAAAACGCAGCGATTTCATCTTTCAGAAAAGGCCATTGCAGGCATAGAGGCCTCGCGTAAAGCGCTACAAACCCTGAAAGCTCACAAAACGCCAATCTATGGCGTAACGACTGGCTTCGGTCCGTTTGTTACGTACGACTCGGCTGCACAAGGTGGCTCCCAGCATGGCGCTGGCCTGATTGCACATCTGACAGCAGGCTGTGGCCCCCTCGCCAAGCCACGTGTGGTGAAAGCTACCATGATCGTACGCGCTCACACACTGACCCGAGGCTACTCCGCCATCCGACCACACGTTCTCGAAGCATACCTAGCGCTTCTCGAACGGAGTCTCGTGCCAGCGGTACCGGAAATTGGTTCCGTCGGCGCCAGCGGCGACCTAACCCCACTGGCACACATTGCCCGCGTCCTAACCGGCGAAGGCTACGTGCTCGATGGCGACACCCGTAAGCCAGCCGCTCAAGCCTTAGTGGAAGCAGGCCTCAAACCGATTCACTTAGAAGGCCGCGACGCCCTTGCCCTCGTCAATGGTACCGATTTCATGACGGCGTTTTCCGCCTTGGCCGTTGCCGAAGGCGCACGCCTGCTCGCTCGTGCGGAGGCGCTGACCGGCTGGATGTATCGCCTGCTTGGCTGCCGCGCACAAGCACTCGATGCCCGCCTCCATGCCGCACGCGGACAGCACGGCCAGATAAAGTCGGCCGAAGCAATCCTCAAAGAGGCTAGTCGCTATGGTACGTGGGAAGACGCGAGCCGCCCACTCCAAGAGGTCTACTCGTTCCGCTGTGCCCCACAGATCCTCGGAGCCTGCCGCGAAAACCTCGACCATGCCCGTCGCCTCGTCGAGGCCGAAATTAATGGCGTCAGCGACAATCCGCTCATCATTACAGGTGACGATCCGACGGCCTTGCATGGCGGTAACTTCCAAGGCCAACAGATTGCCTTTGCCGCCGACGCGCTTAGTGCTGCCCTCACCCAAGTGGCTGTCTTGGTAGAGCGGCAGATTGATGCCCTACTGAATTCACGCCTCAACAACGGTGCTCCACTGCTGCTGGCATGGGAGCCCGGTGCTTGTAGCGGCCTTGCTGGAGCCCAGCTCACGGCCACAGCCCTTGTTGCTGAGATGCGGCAGCACGCCCAGCCGTGCGCTACGCGCTCCATCCCAACCAACGGCGGCAACCAAGACGTCGTTTCAATGGGTACGTTGGCCGCACGCGAAGCCGCTAGCCAAACGCCACGCCTTGCTGCAATCCTTGCAGTTGCAGGTATCGCATGTAGCCAGTTGACCTATCTCCGCAAGGAAGGCCGCGCCGCAGGTCAGTTGACGCCCATGCCAGAATGGATGCCTGACTTTGCACCGCTCCAAGCGGACCGCAGCCTCTGGGATGACATCGAGCGGATCGGGACTACGTGGCGCACCATCCAGTAAATTTGTTATTTTCATTCTTCTAACCGCTATAGACCCACCACGTCTGTGACGACTCCAGAAGATCATCCGCCGGACAACCTAGCAAACAGCAGCCAGCGTGTCTGGTGGCGACTCACCGGACGCTACATCCTAGCGCTGACGACCGTAGCACTGCTCACGATTACAGGGCAGGTGCTTATTCACGTCGTGCTCAATCAGCAGTCTGATGACGCCCACGTAATCAACATTGCGGGCCGCCAGCGTATGCTGAGCCAGAAAGTCACCAAGGCTGCGCTTGCAATGCAAGCCGCACCGGACCCAACGACCAGGCAACGCGCAGCCTCTGAACTGCACGAGACGCTTACGGCTTGGCAACAAGCTGCCTATGGTCTACGCTACGGTGACGCCACCCTAGACCTATCAGGGCAGAACAGCACTACCGTCGAGGCGATGTATGCCGACCTCGAAGAACCGTTCGCCAACATGCAGGAAGCTGCTGCGCTCTTGCTCGCCTCGGAAGAGACATCAACGCGCACGGCTGCAGTCGAACAATTGCTTCAACACGAAGGTGCTTTCCTCGAAGGGATGAACGCGATTGTGTTTCAGTATGCCGAAGAAGCCCGTGCCCGCGTCGACCGCCTACGTACTATAGAACTCGGCTTGCTCGCAATAACCCTCTTGGTCTTGCTGCTCGAAGGCTTGCTCATCTTCCGCCCCACTGCAGCGCGCATCCGCCAAGCCCTCAATGATCTTGGGCGTGCGAATAGTCGGCTCCGCGTGGTAAACGATGATCTCGATCAAGCGCTCGAAGCCAGCCAAGCCAAGAGTAGCTTCCTAGCGACAATGAGCCACGAAATCCGTACGCAACTGACGGGCGTAGTTGGCTCCATTGACGTCCTTATGGAGTCTGCACTCGACACTCGCCAACGGCAGTTGGGCGCCATTATCCAACGTAGCGGTACCAACCTACTCGACCTAACCAACGACATTCTCGACTTCTCGAAGATTGAAGCCGAGCACCTTGAGCTAGAGCATGATCCGTTCAACCTGCATGCTTGCATTGAAGGCGTCGTTGCCATGCTAGCCGAGCAAGCTCATCACAAAGGCTTGGTGTTGGTCAGCGACATCGCAAGTGAGGTTCCCACGCTCTACCAAGGGGATAACATGCGGGTGCGGCAAATCCTGCTGAACCTGTTGTCCAATGCCATTAAGTTCACCAAAGAGGGTGAGGTAGTCTTGACGGCAACACGTGCGACCGAGGCCCCTGATATGCTACACATCAACGTTCGGGATACCGGCATGGGCATCGCACCAGAACGGCAAGCGCACCTTTTCCAAGCCTACCACCAAGCGGATGCCTCCACAGCACGGCACTACGGCGGCACCGGCCTCGGGCTTTCCATTGCGAAACACTTGGCCACCCTCATGGACGGCGACATTGCGGTAGCCAGTACGGTAGGTGAAGGCAGCACATTCACGCTGTCCCTACCCATCGCACCTACGAATACGCCGCCCTTCCCAGCACGTAGGATAGCTCAGCAGGGCCAACGCCTGTTGATCGTGGAAGTACACGCCGCAACACGTCGGATGCTGGAAAAACGAGCAACCGAATGGGGCATGACACCTCTGTCTTTTGCTCAAGCTCCGGTACTCACATCCATGCCACCATACGATGTAGCACTCTTGGATGCTGCCCTACCCAACGTAGATAGCCTATCACTCGCACAAGCGATGCAGACACATCACCCACATGCGCCGGTGGTGTTACTAACCAGCCGCGGTAATCACATCGAAGATCCACTCCTGTTTGCGACGCTCACGAAGCCCATCAACCAAGACGACCTCTATACCGTTTTGCACCAAGCCGTCGCTCAACAGTCCACCTCGCACAACGCACCCAGCAACAACGCTAGGTCTAGAGACCGATCGGTGTCCTGAGTGTGCGCCGCAGCACGAATCGCACGTAGATCACCACGATTCGCAGCTTCACACACGGCAAACGATTGACGATGGCGTGCGGATTGGTTAAGATGGAGTCCCCTCGCACCCATCCGTGATCCTGTATGCCCCGTGCCGTGCTCTTGCTGACGAGCCTTCTGCTCGTTTTTTCGGCCTATGCCCAAGAAGGCAGCCGCAACGTCTCTGTCGCTGGTCACCTTACTGAATTACCCGGCACGCCGGGTACCGTTTTGCTTGGCCAAGCGGAAGATTTTCCTTATGCCTATATCGCCACCTCGGCAGGCCTTGCTATTGTGAACGTAGGCAGCACCTCACCCGAGTTGTTGTTCCATGTGGAAGGCGATCCCATCGCCGACCTCGCGCAATTCTGGCACGGCGGGAGTAACTACATCGTAGCGGCAACCCAACAAGATGGGTCGGACACAGCCGCTACGCTCTACAGCTTCGCGGGGATGGACGAGGCACCGCAGCCTGTGCAAACGCTTGTGGTCGATGGCGGCTTCCACAGCGTCTTCGCCTACAAGCACAGCAGCGGCACGCCTCTTCTCTTTGCCACGGGCGGCGGCGACCTATACATCTACGACCTCGCCCAGGTCCTTGATGGCAACACAGATCCGCTACACCAATTCTCAACGCCCGAGCAGATCCAAGCGGCATCGGTTGGCTTTGCGTCTGCCTATGCCGCCTTTCACGCTGACGAAGAGGAAGACCGACTCTACACTGCTGGCGCAGGGGGCTACTTCATCTACAGCATCCTCGATCCCACACAGCCCGAACTCCGTGCCGAG
>CAYYHN010000469.1:0-4362 GCA_964471245.1 uncultured Rhodothermaceae bacterium
AGATAAGCTATAGGTATGAAGTGTGTTGGTTGCGGGTGTGAAAGCGTGCAATATGCCGCGTGCGCGGGTCATCCACAATTTTCCAGAAGGCGCGGCAGCCAACGAGGTAAGCAAGCCGGTATCGCTAGGCAATACACGCTGAAATGAGTGCGTCGCAGGCACAAAACGGTGTAGTCCCCCCGCCGTCACCCAAAGAGTGCCCGTGGCATCGATAGCCAGGTCGCCAATAAGGTTTTGGGTTAAGGTCGTCGTGTCGTCTGGGACGTGTTTGAACGCTGTCACCTGCAAGCCATCGAAGCGGTTGAGTCCGTTCGCAGTACCTACCCAAAGGTAGCCCGACGTATCTTGTACAATCGTCTGCACCCAATCACTCGTGAACCCATCTTGCGCACCAAGTGGTGGGTCTTGGAAGAACGATTGACCAGAGACCTGCGTACTGAACGCATGCAGGATGCCTAACATGAAGAATAACAACGTATACAACCGACGCATACGGTGACAAACGTTTGCGTTGTTCGATACAACGTGGGCTTGATCTAAAACGTATTCAGGCGATTTAGCAACGCCTCCTTGTATGAACCACCAATAGGGATAACCTTGCGACCGATGACCAACGAGCCTTCCTCGACATCCGTAATTTGGTCGAGGCGGACGAGGAAAGAGCGGTGGACGCGGACGAAATATTTGCTTGGTAGCTTGGCGACCATGCTTTTCATGGTAGTGAGCAGCATGAACTCACGATCTGTAGCATGAATCAGCATGTAGTCGCCTTGCGCCTCGATCCATTGAATCGTACGCAAGTCCATTTTGACCAAGCGGCCATCGATCTTCATAAAGACGTGGTGCTCATCGGCCGTTTCATCATTTGATGAGCCATGTTCAGAGGGGGCACTTGGTGGAGATTTCTGTGGCGGGGCCGTGGGTTCGGCGCTTGGGGGTGGGGCGATGCGTTGTTGGGCGCGTTGCACAGCTTTCAAGAAGCGCGCATAGCTTACAGGCTTGAGTAAATAGTCTGTCGCCTCAATGTTGAAGGCCTCCAACGCGTAGTCTTCCTTTCCTGTTACGAGAATGATCTGTGCATGAGGAGTCAGGTGTTTGACGAGTTCAATACCCGTCATTTCTGGCATTTCCACGTCCAAAAAAATCAAGTCGAAGACTTCTTTTTGGAGCACATTCGCGGCTTCGATGGCGCTGGCACACGAGCGGGCCAGCATAAGGCCATCATGTAGATCAACAAAATGTTTGATCATCCGACGCGACATCGCATCGTCGTCTACAACTAGGCATTTCATGGACATGACGGTCACCAAAGGTGGTTCAGGAAGAGGTGTCTTTATATAGTTGTTGCTTGTCCTGCAGCACAACCATCGCTTGTTTGCACAGATGCACGGCTTCGTCGACCATGCTAGACAGCGCCTCTGGCGATGGTGGCGTAGCCCCTTCAGCTTCGACAGCACGCAGATGGTTGACGAGTGGCGTCATGCCAAGCAACGCCGCTGATGATTTCATCTTATGTGCTGAAAACCGAATCTGAGACCAATCCTGTGCATCGCGGGCGTCGTGCATGGTCTGGATAAATTGGGGGGCTTGCTCGAAAAATAAGCCAATCATACCCAAAATGAAGTCCGTATGCCCTCGGGCACTCGTTTCTAACTCTTTTAAATCAACGATAGCGTCTGTATCGGATGATGGGCGGGCAGCAAGGCGTGGAGCAAGGAACAGCTTAAGGCGAATGAAGAGTTGTTTGGGGTCGAACGGTTTAAGAATGAAGTCATTCATGCCTGCACTCACAATCTCTTCGCGATGATCAATGAGTGCTGAAGCCGTCAGGGCAATAATGGGGAGATCGGCGGCTGTTTTGCCCGACATTTTGCGGATGCGTCGGGTGGCTTCGTATCCATCCATTTCTGGCATCTGAATGTCCATAAGTACCACATCGTAGTCTTTGGCTTTCACCTTACGCACGGCTTCGCGTCCGTTGTTGGCAATTTCGACTACGGCGTGCCACTGCTCCAACATACGTTTTGCCACCCATTGATTCATCTCGTTGTCTTCGACCAGCAAGATGCGCGCGCCCCGCAGGTTCCAGTCCACCGTGTCGGTGTCTGTGTAAACATCCAGCAGTTGGGCGGTTGTTTCTTCGGTGGGGTGTGCAAACGAAAGCTGTACAATAAAGGTGGTACCAACGCCTTCGGTGCTATCGACCGTGACCGTGCCGCCTTGGCGTTCAACCAACTCGCGCACAATGGATAGGCCTAAGCCTGTACCCCCAAACCGTCGTGTGGTGTCGCTGCTGGCTTGGGTAAAGCTGTCGAAGATAGAGTCTAGCTTGTCGGCTGGGATGCCGATACCCGTGTCGCTCACCTTGATGGCGAGTACGCTGGCCTTGGCGTCCTCGCGCATGAGCGCCACGTTGAGGTCGACGCTACCTTTCTCGGTGAATTTTAACGCGTTTGACAACAGGTTCATCAGAATCTGATTGAGTCGGGTCGGGTCGCCGACGAGCACTTCGGGGAGGGCAATGTCGCGGTTAACGTGAAAGGCAACTCCTGATTCTTCAGCACGGAAGCGAAAGGTGTCGCGCAGGCCCCGCAAGATGTCATCGAGACGGAAGGGTACGGCTTCGAACCGGACTTTCCCAGCGCCGATCTTGGCAAAGTCGAGGATATCGTTGATGAGGGCCAGCAGATTGTCAGCGGCGTACTTAATGGCGCCGAGGTATTTCTGCTGCTCATCGTTCGGCTTGGTTTGGCCAAGCAGGTGCGTCATGCCGATGACGGCGTTAAGCGGCGTACGCATTTCGTGGCTCATGTTGGCCAAGAACTGCTCTTTGGCGTGGGCCGAGGCTTCTGCCATGCGGTTGGCTTTGATGAGTTCTTCCTCAGCCCATTTGCGTTCGGTAATGTCGCGGAGGTACGCTGTGAACGTGTAGCCATCGGCATGTGGGATGGGTTGGATGGCCAACTCAACGGGAAACTCTTCGCCATTGGACCGGATGGCTGCTAACTCAACGCGCTTGCCAAGGACGGGGCCTTCGCCGGTAGCTAGGAAGTGCTTCAGTCCGCGTTCATGTGCAGTGCGAAAGGCTTCAGGAATAATGAGTTCGGCCATCGATTCCCCGACAACAGCATCACGTGCATACCCAAACGTTTGTTCAGCCGCCGGGTTGAAGTCGATGATGCGGCCCCGTTCATCAATAGAGATCACGCAGTCGAGAGCCACGTCTAGGATCGCCCGTTTGCGGGCTTCGCTCTCGCGCAAGGCTTCCTCTGCTTTCTTGCGCTCGGTAATGTCGCGCACCATGCCCTGCACGACGGGCCTGCCGTCAAGCTCAAACATGCTTGATGAGACTTCTGCCGAAAACGTGCTGCCGTCCTGCCGAAGAAAGTCGACCTCAAAGTTGACGAAACCATCCGCATTGATGGTTTCAATGGCCGCTTTGGCCTTGGGCAAGGCCGAAGTCGGGTGGAGCATGGGCACACGCATGGTCAGCAACGTTTCGCGACTGTAGCCCAAGGCTTCGATGCAGCGTTCATTGACGTCAATAATCTGCCCCTCGGCATCGTGGAGAATGATCGGGTCGTTAGAGTGATGGAAGAGGTAGGTATAGCGCGCTTCGCTGGTCAAGCGCTCGTGCTCGATGGCCTTGCGTTCGGTGATGTCGCGGGCAACGGCCTGTACGCCGATCAAGACGTCGTCTTCGTACACCAGCTGCACGTTTTGCCCGATCCAGATTAGCCGATCCTCTGCATTGATTGCCCGAAACTCGTGGTAGGTCGTCTTTTCTCCCTGCTCGACTTGCTGCTGATAGAAAGCCTGCGTTGTTGCACGGTCGTCCGGGTGTACCAGTTCAAGGTAGTGGCGTCCCATGACCGTGTCGTCGTTGAGTCCCATCACCCGTAGGGCAACCGGGTTCACGTAGGTGAACCCGTCGAGGTCGGCCCGGTAAATCATGTCGCTGGCTGCCTCGACGAGGTTTTTGTAGCGTTGTTCATTGGCCCGTAGGCGTTCCTCGGCCTGTTTGCGGTCGGTGATGTCAATGCCCCAGCCGAGTGCTTGCACCACATCGCCGTGTAGGTTCGTGATGGGGTCGAGGGCGCGAATGAAGTGGCGGCGTTCACCGTGTCGATCCACGAACGACTCCTCCCACGTAGTCCGCTGGCCCGTCTCAATGACGCCTTTAATGATCTCGGTTCGCCTCGTTCCAATGGCTGGGTCGAGCCCACGGTAGGCACAGTATTCCTCGTTGTTGTGCCCGATAATCCACTGACGAATCTCAGGGTCTTGGATGCCACTGGGGCTCACAAAGAGGTAACGTGCTGCTTCGTCGAACACGGCGAGTTGTGCCGGGACAGCGTTGAG
>CAYYHN010000470.1:0-4362 GCA_964471245.1 uncultured Rhodothermaceae bacterium
ATATACTCACAGACGCCGAATTGCAGGCGTGGTACCAGTCTGGCTCGCCTGCAGATACACAGGCCTACTTCGCTGACATCTGGCGAACGCGTGATCCGCTTCCTGCGGTCCGGGAAAACCCACGCATTGCCGAGCACTACCGCCGCCTCACGTTTGCCGAGCGCGAATATGCGTACTTGGGTGCCCGCGAATGGTGGAAGGACCCCGACAAGCTGAAGCAGCTTCGATTTGCACAGGTGTATTTTTTGAACGAGTCGTTCAACGACCGCGGCTACATCTACGTCCGGCATGGCGAGCCTGACGAGCGGGTCTTTTCGATGCAGGTAGAAGACGTTGGGACGGGGGAGTCGTGGCGGTACCTTGCGAGGGAAGACGCATCCGAAATGATTTTCCATTTTGCGAGTTCGGCAGGAGCCAATTGGCGTTTGGTGCCCTATCTACTTGGGGAGGCTGCGATGAACGACCGCATTCATTGGGGTGATCCATTCGTGCACGGCTACCGCATCTATCGGAGCGAAGCGCAACAGCGTCGACTCGATATCCCGATGCTGGCGCAAGAAATCCGAGACGCTAGCCAAGAATCCGTAAACACCGGACTTTCAACGGATCGGCATACGTGGGCGGAGGGCACACGGGCGTTCTCCGTGCCAACGCAAGTTGCTGCTTTTCGCACAGGAGGCGACTCGACCGAAGTGCAAGTATTCTACGCATTTCAGACCTACCCCTTAGCACAAGCCGCGCCAGCAGAAGTCCAGCAACTTACCTTAGAAATCGGATTGGCCTTACAGGATCGTACATATGCCACTGCCGCCCGTGCATTTACACGAAAAGCCTTGCCGCTCAATGTAACCCCGGGCGATGGCGTCATCGATGGGTTTAGCGTGCACGTCCCGCCCGATTCCTACCGCGTGGCGGTTCATGTACGGCCACAAGGGTTGCCCCACGTCGGTGTTGCACAGCAAATGCATGCGGTCCCTGATTTTCGGCAGCGGAAGTTATTGCTCAGCGATGTGCTTTTAGCACGCAGCATTCAAGACGGGGAAGGCCGCGGTCTCGTCGAACGCAATGGGCTACAAATCATCCCGCAGCCAACGCGTCGCTTCTCCACAACAGCGCCTGTCTACCTGTACTTCGAAGTCTATCATCTCACGCTAGATGCCGACGACCGTACCCATTACAACCTCACGTATACGCTTCGTCCTGCGAATCAACGTCGCCGCCTCTTCGGACGCCGCAAACCCGTGCTTTCCATTACCACAGAGCATCGTGGCGAAGCCGTATCGCCGTATGAATACGCGGAGATCGATATGAGTGCGGTGCCCCCCGGCGACTACGTGCTTGCTGTTACGGTGACGGATGAGTTGACGCAGGCGAAGGTTGTAACAGAACAGGTCATGTATTTAAATGATTGATCAATTTTTGGGCTTACTGAGCTTTTTGTGCCCATTTGGCGGTTTTTTGCTAGGTGCAACACTCTTAGCCACCTCCTCGATGGCACAAGATACCGATGCTGTCTCATCCCCAATAGCTTCGCTACACGACCTTGTTGGCACATGGGAAGTCGTTGCCTCTGCCCCCAATGCTGACGGTATATGGCAAGACGGCCCAACGACAACCTCGGAAGTAGCAAGGCTCTTGGAAGGGCAGTTGGTCCAAGAAATAGTGACCATCGCACTCCCTTCCGTAGCATTCACCTTGGTCGTGGCGTATTCGTACGACCGTTTCCGCGACGTGTACCGTGTCACGGCTACGGACCAAGCAGGCGGGCTGATGGATGTCTACGAAGGACGCTACGAAAACGATCGTTTAGTGCTGACCAACCTGCGCGCGCGTACCTTCTATCGATTCGATGACGGCCGCGAGATGGCGTTTCGGCTGGTCAAGTACTTCGACGGCCCCGACCGTTTTCTCATCGAAGCATCCATGTCCTTCGACGAAGGCTCGACGTGGCAACCACACAGCCGTGTGCAGTACACGCGTATTTTGTAGCGAACCAAAGCTATTTCATCAGCACTACGGACTGCGTGGCATGGATGCCTTCGCCTGAGAGCCGTACGAAGTAGAGCCCACTCGGCAACGTACTGGCTTCGAAACGGACGGTCTGCATGACACCTGATGGAGGCGTGCCCGCGAAGAGCGTCTGCACGCGGCGACCAAGCGTGTTGTACACTTCTATTGTCACTGGAACAGCATCTTGAACGGCAAAACGCAAGGTCGTTACAGGGTTAAACGGATTCGGATACGCGGCTTCGAGAACGAACCGCTCAACCAATTCTACGGACACCGTCAGCGTTTCTAAGATCGTTCGTGCGCCATCAAAATCGACTTGTGTGAGACGTAGGCCGTGTGTGCCGGGGGCCAAATTGGGTAGGCGATAGGTGTATGAGGCCATCTCAGTAGTCGTGCCACGTCCTTCTACAAAGCCGTGCTGTACCCATTCGCTTCCTGGAGCTTGGTGTGCAATGGTGAAGCCTGCGTTGTTGAGTTCTGAAAGCGTTGTCCACGTGAGTAAACCGTCGCGACCGTTTACTCTTGCCTGAACTTCTGCAACTTCAACAGGGAGTGGTGTACCGATGTTAAACGCAACGTACTCGTTCGCATCAAGGTTGCCATCGGCATTCCCTGCCGGGGCTTGCGCAACTAAGGGGTCGCCGTCGTTGGTACCGAAGCGGCCAACAGCTAGGTAAATCGTCTCCGGAGTGGTGCCAAGCTCTTCGTTCAGGTAAATCATTCCTTCGAGCACCGTGCCCGATGATTGCGACCGCGTACCTGTGGCATCGAACCAGCCCGCAAAGTTGTTGGTGCTTTCATCGGCGAGGAAGGCGCTCCAACTGGCCACTTGGCCACTCTTCGACCATTGTGCTGCGCCGAGTGCCCCCGGTGTGTCGGCGACGTAGATGAACACATCGCCTCCTTGTGCCGGCGCACCTTGTGTGGACACGTAGAGCATCGTACCATTCCAATCCGCATACAAGTCGATCCCATCGTTCGAGGCCAGAAGAGTTGCACCGGCATCACGGGTGCCATCCATCGCAAAAATGCGAGCAGGCTTGGTGTCGTACCAGATGCTGCCGTCAAACCAGCCACTGCCCGTTCGCATGAGGTCGGCGGTTTGGGACGCGCCGTTGTTGCTGAAGATGAGGTTGCTGGATTGCGCTCCCGTGAGGGTATAGCTGTACCAACCGTCGCCATCATCTTGCATGGCAACCCCCGGCCACGTTGTCGCACCGATGTCGGGGTTCGTGTCCCAGTAGTGGAGGTACGGCGTTCCCCAGCCAGCGGGTTGGTAGAAGCCCACGGTCATGCTGCTTCCACCAAACGTATAGGTTTGCGATGCAATCGCCGAGGAGGCCCCGTCAGCGTCGATGGCGATGGCTTTGACGGTTGTGGTTTGGGTGACTTGGAACGTACCTGCATAAGCCGTCGAGGCATTGGTAGGGTCAGTGCCGTCCGTTGTATAATAAATGCTCGGGTTCGGATCGGTATCATCGCTTGCCGTAATCGTCACGGTTACGGGGTCGGTAACCAAGCCGCCCACTGGCGTGATGCTGACGGTTGGTGCGAGATTGCTGCCGTCACAGTCCGGGTTGCTCTCGTGCCAGATGCCCGTGGTGCCGTCGTACCACCCATCGCCTTGGCGGCTGAGGTCAGCCGTCTGGGTGCCGCCTTGGTCATTGAAGACAATACCTGCTTGAATAGCACCATTGATCGTATAAGTGAACCAACCCGAACACGCCTCAGCCGTCATCTGTTGACCAGGCCACGTGGTATTCAAGTCCTGCGGCGACGTATTGAAGTAGTGGATATACGCCGTAGACCATGCACTCGGCTTCTTGAAGTGGATAGTCATTGTGGCTGCACCGATGTAATACGCCTTGGTGAGTTGGCTGGCGTTGCCATCACTATCTACAGCCAAAGCACGCACCGTGGTCGGCTGCGTTAGCTGGAAAGGCATCGTATAGGCTGTGCTGTTGACCGTCGGGGCAGTGCCATCCAGCGTGTAATAGACCGTCAAGGCTCCGTCTTCAGCGTCGTTCGCAGCGAGCGTCACTTGGATGGGGTCGGCCGAATACGTGTCGGTGGGCGTGATGCTCAGGGTTGGCACTTGCCCAACGGGGGGCGGCCCGGCTAGCAACAGCACACCCGTGCTCGCTGGTGTAAAGGTGACCATGCCGTTGGTCACCGTGCTCGTGTTCCCTGTGTAGTGATCCGTAACGACCGTGCCATCCAAGAAGGCCGAAGGCACATCGACGGTTGTGCTTCCACTCGCACCAACCACGCCAATGATTGTGTTCCGATAACCGTTGGCTTCGTAGCTACGCAGGACGGTATATGGGTTTGCATTCAGCTGTTGGTGCGTGC
>CAYYHN010000471.1:0-4358 GCA_964471245.1 uncultured Rhodothermaceae bacterium
ACCCAAGCCTTCTGTCGAGCGGCCGTTCTCATCGTGCGAGAAACCATAGCGCTCGGCACGGTAGATGAACATGACCACGTCAGCATCTTGCTCAATCGAACCCGATTCGCGCAAGTCGGAGAGTTGCGGGCGCTTGTCTCCGCCACGCGTTTCGACGGCGCGACTGAGCTGCGACAAGGCAATGACGGGCACGTTGATCTCCTTCGCCAGCGACTTGAGCGACCGCGAGATCTGCGCGATTTCTTGCTCACGACTCCCGTTGCGTCCTTGCGACGTGCCATGCATCAGCTGAAGATAGTCGACTACCACGAGGCCGATGTCGTGTTCGGCCTTCAGGCGGCGGCATTTGGCGCGGAGTTCGAGGATGCTCAGGCCGGGCGTGTCGTCGATGTAGATCGGCGCTTCGGCCAAGCGGCCTGCTGCCCGTGCGAGGCGTGGCCAGTCCTCATCGTGCAAACGGCCCGTGCGCGCAGCTTGCGCGTCGACACGGGCCTCGGAGGTGAGCAGACGCTGTGCCAACTGCTGCGCGCTCATCTCCAACGAGAAGTACGCCACACCCGCTGGCGTAGTCGGGTGCAAAGCGGCATTACGGGTGCACGCAAGGGAGAAGGCCGTTTTCCCCATGGAGGGCCGAGCGGCCAAGATCACGAGATCCGACGGCTGCCAGCCACCGGTCATCGCATCCAGTCGCGTAAAGCCACTCGGCACGCCCGTGATGCCCGTGTCGCGTCCGTGGATCGATTGAAGCTTCTCGATGGTCTCGTGCACGACCTCCCGCATCGACGCCGACGACTTGCGGAGTTGCGTATCCGAGATGCGAAAGATGTCCCCTTCCGCTTTGTCGAGTAGCTCGAAGGCATCTGTGCTTGGCTCGTAGGCCGTGCCTACAAGGCCTGTCATCGTCTCGATCAGCTTACGCAGCAATGATTTTTCGGCGATGATACGTGCATGATACTCGACGTTCGCCGCCGACGCCACTTTGGTCGTCAACTCGGTGACGTAGTACGCTCCGCCTGCCGACTCCAACGTACCCCGCCGACGCAGTTCATCGGTCAGCGTGATCAAGTCGACAGGATTGGCGCGTTCGAAGAGCCCTAGAATGGCCTCGTAGACATGCTGGTGCTTGATGCTGTAGAAGGCATCGGGTGGCAAGATCTCGATAGCTTTCGGGATCGCCTCGCGCTCAATCAGCATGGCCCCCAGCACGGACTGCTCGACATCGTGCGCCTGCGGCGGCATCCGGCCTGCTTGGCTCTCCTGTGCCCGTTGTTGGCCTTTACTACGCCGCCGCTGCCCTTGGCCCATCACCTTATCCAACGGGTACGCTTGGCGCTGCGCCTCGTCGTCAATACGCGGTATGTTAAACTCTTCGGGCTCGGGCATTAGAAGGCTGAATACGGAATCTAGAAGGTTGAATGATGAAGGGGAATTTTACTGTTGTGTTTGTATGTGCATCAGGTACGACGCTTGGCTTGGGCGGTCTTGATACGGGTCTGGAAGATAGCGAGAAGTTGGTTCGCTTCGTCGAGAAGGTGATGTAAATCTCGGTGCGGGATCAACTCCATCCGCTGGATAAAGACCAACCAAACATGTGTCTCTCGTAATTCTTTGAGGCAGATCCTCATTTTGTGAATGAAATCGCGTTTTGACTCGGCACCTTGTGCTTCACCGTAGTTTGCAGCCGACGATGTCGCGGGGCGAATGATCTGTCCTGCGACAGGATCACCCACACGAGATTTAGGAAGGCGCTCTGCCAGCTTACACACACCGACAGCAAATGTAATCAGCCGATCTTCGAGGTCATACACTCGCCCCTTTTTCATCATTCAGCCTTCTACATTCGACCTTGCTACATTACGAAACCAGTTCATCGTACCGCGTGCGAAGCAGTTGCACGTCTTCCCACGTAGGGCGCTTCCATTGGGGGTTGCGCAGGAGTGCTGCGGGATGGTACGTCACCATCAGCTCAATGCCATGGTAATCGTGAAACTTGCCACGCAGCGAACCCAGCGATGACTTGCGCCCCAGCAGCCCATTGCCCGCAGTCTTGCCTACAGCAAGGATGAGCTTGGGTTGGATGAGCGCAATCTGCTTGTAGAGCAACGGAATGTGCGCTTCCACTTCGGCAGGGAGCGGATCGCGGTTGTTGGGCGGGCGGCTCTTCAGGATGTTGGCGATGTAGATTTCGTCCCGCGTGAAATTGATTGCAGAAAGAATCTTATTGAGCAACTGCCCAGCACGCCCGACAAAGGGCTCGCCGAGGCGGTCTTCGTCGGCACCGGGCGCTTCGCCGATAACCATGAGGTTGGCCGTCGGATTGCCTACGCCGAAGACGGCGTTTTTGCGCGTCTCATCGAGGGGAACGAGGACAGTGTTGTTTACATACGCCTCCACCTCGGCAAGCGTAGTCATCGTATGCAGCGGCGACTCCTTGGGAATCAGCGCGGTGATGCGCTCCGATGGGGTCTGGGTGGCCGGGTCTGGGGCAACTTCGTTACCAAACAGGTCGGTGGTCGGCATGTCGGGATCGTCTAGTTCGGCAGGGGACGTTGTGGGCAAAGGCATTGGTGTTGGCGCTGATAACGTGGCTTTTGCTTCGGGTGGGCCCATGAGCACGTGCGTGCCAAACAGCGCTTGTTCGTGTGTAAGTGCAGCCCGCAAGGCCTGTAGCAACGGATCCATGAACTGATGCACCTTGCAACGTCTTGTTTCTTCCCAACCTAAAAGCTACGTGCGGACGTGGGTTTCCGTCAACGAAGCTATCCACAAGTTGTCAGCGAGTTGTTCACGAAGCGGCTTCAGCAAAAGGCGCTGCCACATGGTCGAGAATGGCCTCGGCGACAGCAGCCTTGTCCATCAGGGGGGGCTCGATCTGCGCGCCTGTCGCACTGAGCAGCGTCACCCGATTGGTTGTGGTCCCAAAGCCTGCACCCGTTTCACGCAGGTTGTTCAGCACAATCCAGTCGAGGTTCTTCTTGACCAGCTTGCGCTGTGCATTGGCGAGCACATCGTTGGTCTCCAACGCAAAGCCTACTAAGCGCTGGCCGGATTGCTTCTGCGCACCCAACGTAGCCAAAATGTCCGGCGTACGACGTAGGCGTAGTGTCATCTCGCCATCTGTTTTCTTGAGTTTGTGATCCGATTTATCAGCAGGTGTGTAGTCTGCAACAGCAGCCGCCATAATGATGAGGTCGGCTGTGCGGTGTTGCTGAATAGCCGTATGCATCGACTCAGCGCTCTCTACATCCACACGTGTGACGCCTTCGGGCACAGCTAGGCGCGTCGGCCCACTGACTAACGTAACATCTGCTCCTCTGCGTGCGGCAGCGCTAGCCAAGGCATAGCCCATCGTTCCTGTCGAGTGGTTCGTGATGTAGCGCACCGGGTCGATAGCTTCGCGCGTCGGGCCAGCAGAAACGACGACGGACATGCCGGCAAGTGATGGCTCCACCTTAGGCATGCCGATCTTTTCGACAATGCGCGCAACGATCTCGTGCGGCTCAGGCAAACGCCCTTCGCCGATGAGGCCACTGGCGAGTTGCCCGTGGTTCGGTGGCATGACATCGTAGCCAATCTCGCGCAGCCGTTCAAGGTTCGCTTGCGTGGCTGGATGGATGTACATGTCGTGATCCATCGCCGGGCACACCATAATCGGGCATCGCGCCGCAAGCGCCGTGGCCGTTAGCATAGAATCGCTAAATCCATAGGCGAGCTTGGCCATGGTTTGAGCCGTTGCCGGAGCCACGACGAACAGGTCGGCCCACAGCCCAAGACCAACGTGCTTGGTCCAACTGCCGTCTTCGTTCTCAGGGAAGATCTCGCTCAGCACCTCGCGCTCGGAGAGCGTCCCAAGCGTGAGGGGCGTAATGAACCGCGCGGCATCCTTGGTCATCAGCACCTGTACCTCCGCACCGGCTTTCTTCATGCGCCGAATGAGTTCGGCTGTCTTGTACGCTGCAATCCCTCCGGTAACGCCGAGAAGTATCTTCTTTCCTGCTAACATATGCGCTCGCGTTGGTCGCGGGGTCTTGATGCTTGATACGCGGGAATCAAAGGCTAACCTAGCCTAGCACTTCGCTGACAATACGGAGCGCTTCAGCCTGGGCCATCTCGAGGTCATCGTTAATAAGCACGACATCGAACGTTTCCGCCTGCGTGAGTTCCCATGCGGCGCGGTCGAGGCGGTCGCGCAGGGTGTTGGCGTCTTCGGTCTGACGGGCGATGAGACGGTCGCGCAAGACGTCGAACGAAGGCGGCTGGATGAAGATCGTCAACACGTCATCGCCGTAGATGCGTTTGACGTTCTGCGCGCCCTTCACCTCAACATCAAGCAAGACAGGGGTCGACTGCCGTACTCA
>CAYYHN010000472.1:0-4356 GCA_964471245.1 uncultured Rhodothermaceae bacterium
CCTCACGAACCTCGAGCTACGAAGTCCGCCGCTGCCGCAGACGCTGATTGAGGCGATGGAACTCATGGACGAACCCGCTCGCCTCGATGTGAATGTGGTGACAGCAATGGTACAGCGGGACCCGATTGTTATCGCGCGGCTGCTCCAAATTGTGAACTCTGCGTATTATGGCCTACAGCGCAAAGTCGAAAGTGCGGAGCGAGCAGTGGTATTGTTGGGGCCTGTAGCGGTAACGGGTATCGTAATGGGGATGAACATGCTCAAGCTCCGCTCGGCGTTGCAAGGTCCAGCTGCCCAAACCTTCGTTCATCTCATTCGTCACTCCCTTGCAACGGCCTTCATGGCCCGACATTTAGTGGAAGGGGCACCGCGTGGCAATCTGAAAAATTACGGTCGTCCACGCAATGGCCGGCTCGGTGCCGGGTTCACTGCAGGGCTGTTGCACGACTTCGGGAAGATAATTCTCGCTTACAATCGCCCAGAACAAGCTGCTGCGCTTTACAGCAAACAGAAGCTGGAAACGCAACTCATGGCTGAAGATCCGCGAGTGATGGAGCGACTGACGCTTGGATACGACCACACCCAAGCTGGCGAATTCGTGGCAGTCAAGCTCGGCTTTCCAGATACGCTCACGCGAGTGATTCGCTATCACCACGAATACGAACGCGAGGACCTTTCCGACCTCGACGAAGAGACGAAGCGTTTGCTGCGCATCGTCGCAGCATCAAACCTGATTGTGAAGTCTATGGGCTTTGATGTAGGCGATCCTGTTTCGTGGAACGAAGTGGCTGAAGATCCACTTTGGGAAGAAATCTTCTCGTTGCACCTCATTCGGCAACCTTCGCTGGAAACATTGCAAGCTGAACTGGTTGAGGTGCGGCCACACATGGAGACCTACGTGAACAACCTTGCGTCGGCGACGATGCCGACAGAGCCAGTGGCAGTTCCCCAGAATCGGCAGCATTTCCATCGAGTACGGTACTAGAAACGGATAGGCAGAGAGGCTAACCATGGCCATCTATATCGTCGATGCCAAAGCGACTAAGCGCCGGATGGTTATCAGTGTCCTGCAGCGCCGTGGCATTGAAAACTACCGTGAGTTTGAGACTGGTACCGCCGCATGGGAAGCCATTGTCAAGCAGCCGCCTACATTTCTGATTCTCGGGGAGGGACTACCTGACATTGAGTCTGTGGCTCTTGCCCGTCGTGTGCGGGGCACGGAGGCAACCAAGCATCTGGCCATTGTACTCATCTCCGATCGTAATGAGCAGGAATATGTGCTTGGGGCTCTCGAAAGTGGTGTAGATGATTACCTCCTTACTCCGTTCGATTCCTCCGTTCTTGTTGAAAAAGCACATGCGGCTAAGGAACGCACCGTTGTGCGGCACGAGCAGGCTGAACGCATACGCCGTTTCGAGGAGCAGGCAATGCATGCTCATTCAGATGAAGCTCCTATACATCTTGATGACTCGATCGCTTCGGCTGCAGAAAGACTCCCGCTAAGGCGTCGGTCCGAGCGTGTGTAAGAACAGGGTTGCTATCGGGCGAGTCAGAGAATGCCCTACGGAATGTGTCGGGCCCTAGCTTGCAATTCTCTTTTTTTGTTGGTACGTACTTCTAAAAGGGACCTCGAAGCGCTTTTCTGTCGTAGCTTAACGTCCTTATTGTCAGCTCTGCTGGAATTCTTTCACACTAGCTCACCTGCATATGGAGAAGGTAACGTTCGAAATTGAATACCACGACGCCACAGATGAACTGAGCGATAAGCTCAAAGCCAAAGTGGAACGTCGGCTTGGCAAGCTCGCACGCGGGCACCGCGACATCACCGGTGCCTCGGTCGCACTCAAGACCACGAGTAAGCATCCATCCAATGATCGTTACCAGGTGCGCATGGTTTTATACTGTCGGCCCGACAACATAGCTGCGCAGGAGAAAGGCGATGTGTTATCTGACACCGTAGGTGGCGTCCTCGATGCGTTGGAGCGTCAGGTGCGTAGTGGCCGCGAACGCAAGCAAGAGGCTTGGAAACGACACCGTGGTACGGAAAAGTAGGTGCGGTTTTACTTCGTGGAAATAAAGCACAATCGGGTAGATACGAACAGGTCGATGCGCCGAAGTGGTGATTGGTAAGGTCAGTTTGTAGAGACGTGTGCAGATGCTTCCAAGACACCATCGTTCATGAGGGCTTGGTAGGTCGTATACCCGCGTGCTGCGTGGGTCGATACGAGGCGTGCAATCGGCTGCACCAGTTGCGTGCTGGCATGGCCCGGTTGTGTCTGAGGGTGGCTACGGTTGAACCGATGGAAGTAGCTACGGATAAGTACGCTGCGCTCATCGAACGGCAACGTGGCGACCGTTTCGGCAAAGCGGTTGAACGTGCCTTGCCGCATGAGGTAGTACTCGACATTCGACGTGTAAAACGCCGAGACGGTAAGATTCTGTTCTTTCAGGAAGGCACCCACCGCAGCCAATGCCTGTGTACCGCCCAAGTCCCCCACAAGGGGAATGAGGCGGTCTTCGGCTTGCATGGTTTTTAAGAACTGGAAGTCGTCAGCGCGGGCGAGGTAGTTGACTTGGTTGCCCTCCAGATCCGTAGCTAGCAGCAGTTGCCGAAGCGTTGGGTAGTACGGTTGCGGGGCCCGTCCGAAGCTGTTGAACCGAAGGCTCAGGCCATCGTCGAGAAAGGGGCCATGTAGGCGGTTCAGTATCGCGTGGTCAGCATCATCTAGCGGAAACCCAATGCGTTCGAGTGCAGCCTGTACCCGCGCCGTCATCGCTGCATCGGGAGCCGCCGTATCGACTGCGTCAACGAGTTGCTGGATGGTCCATGTGTCCACATGCTGTGCACCAGATGGATAGGCGCGTCCGGTAAGTAGGCAAAGGTAGTCGAGCCGGTCGCGGGCTTCGGCGAACAGCGCTTTGAACAGCAGGTGATGCAGCATGTTGTCGCGCCGGATATCGAGGATGAGGGCGACCTCGGGGCGGATGGCTGCGATGTAGGAGAAGTTTTGCGCGGGACCAACACCGAGGTATGCGCCCCCCGTCACATCATGGGCCCGCAGCACGCTGATGGCGTGTAAGTACGAAGTCTCATTCGAGATCAGGTTGTCGGTGTCGAAGTAGCCGCCGGGTTCGGAGAGGGCCCCGATCCGCTCGGAAAAAGCGGTGGGTGTAGATGGCGTTTGCCCTTGGCAGGCAAGCGGTGCTAGGCAGCACAGGGCCACAAGCAGAAGACGTGAGGCGGGGCGCATATGGATGTGGTGGGATAGGGATGGAGGGCGAACGCTTGGTTTAGCTTGCGTGATCCGGGGGCAGCCTGTATACTGCCTCCGCCTTGATCCATTGGTCTAAAGAACATGAAACGCCGACAATTTGTAAAGTCCGCCGCGCTGGGTGCGGTCGCTGGAGTCGTCGTCGGATGCGGCAGCGACACCGAAGCAACAGGCGATGCGCCCAACGTGCAGACGCGTCCCCGTGTACAGTGGCGACTCGCTTCCAGCTTTCCTCGCTCCCTCGATACCATATACGGGGCCGCCGACGTGCTGGCCGACCGTGTTAGCGCCCTCACCGAGGGGCGGTTTACGATCCGCGCTTTCGAAGCCGGGGAGATGGTGCCTGGCCTTGAGGTGCTCTCGGCGGTGCAGACGGGCACTGTCCAGATGGGGCACTCCGCCAGCTACTACTTCACGGGCAAGAACCCGGCCTTAGCATTCGATGCCTGCGTACCGTTTGGCCTGACCGCGCGGCAATACAACGCATGGATGTACCACGGCGGCGGCCTCGATCTCATGCGTAGCCTTTTTGCTGACTTCAACGTCATCAACTTCCCCGGCGGCAATACGGGTGTGCAGATGGGCGGTTGGTTCCGCCGCGAGGTCGGCAGTCTGAGCGATCTGCGCGGCCTGACCATGCGCATCCCCGGTTTGGGTGGCGAGGTGATGAGCCAACTCGGCGTGACCGCCCAAGTGCTTCCCGGCGGTGACATCTACCCCGCCCTCGAACGCGGTGCGCTCGATGCGACGGAGTGGGTGGGACCCTACGACGACGAGAAGCTCGGCTTCCACAAGGTCGCCCGATTTTACTACTACCCCGGCTGGTGGGAGCCCGGCCCTGCGCTCACGTTCTACGTGAACCAATCCGCTTGGGACGCCCTGCCGAGCACGTACCAGAAAGCCATCGAAGTCGCAGCCGCCGAGGCCAACGTCTCGATGCTAGCGAGCTACGACGCGAAGAACCCTCCCGCATTGCAGCGCCTCCTCGCCGATGGCGTTGAAATGCGCCGTTTCCCGGATGACGTGATGCAGGCCGCCGAGCGCACGTCGTTCGGGCACACGCTCGGCCGGACGCTGGCGGAGG
>CAYYHN010000473.1:0-4356 GCA_964471245.1 uncultured Rhodothermaceae bacterium
GCTTATTTTCTGAAGTATCTAATGCTCCTAGCAGCGTTTCAAAGAAACGTTGTCGGTCTTGACCAAAGCACAGGCACTCCAAAATGCCAACCTAGCCAAGCATATGATGCGGGTGTCTAAGATTGCTGTGGGCATCAGCAAGAAGCTACAGGTAGATGACGACACCTTATTTCAGATTGAACTTGGGGCCATGCTGCACGACATCGGCAAATTGGTCGTGCCTTCAGACCTGCTAGACATTGCCCCTAAAGACCTTGGCCCGCTTGGTGTCAAGGTGATCCGCGAACACGTGTTC
This sequence comes from uncultured Rhodothermaceae bacterium, assembly GCA_964471245.1. Lineage (GTDB taxonomy): Bacteria > Bacteroidota > Rhodothermia > Rhodothermales > CAYYHN01 > CAYYHN01. The sequence goes on from CAYYHN010000473.1 coordinate 296, forward strand.
CATGGCGAGCATCTTGTCCAACGCATCTCTGACCTCGAAATAGCAAGCACCTTTATCCGTTCGCATCACGAACGCTTTGACGGAAAAGGATACCCCGACAAACTTTCAGGGCATGGCATTCCTCTAGGTGCGCGCATCATCGCAGTCGCCAATGCATTTGATAAAGCCTGCTATCAGCCTGTAACAGGCCGACGTCAGCCTGCTAAGCAAGCCCTCAAAATTCTTCAGCACAATGCTGGGAGCGTATTCGACCCGGAAATTGTGCGCGTGCTCGCATCGATTGTGGCCCAAGGAGGTACGAAAAAGGCTGTTGAATCACCAATGTTGCAGGAAGAAGAAATGCTGATTGGCTAATGCTAGCCTGTCTCTTAGCGCTGGTCGAGCGGGGCGACCTTCAGATCACGCGGTCCTACATATTCAGCACGCGGCCGGATGAGGCGGTTGGCCTTCCATTGCTCTAGCAAATGGGCGGTCCAACCCGAGGTACGGCTGAGCGCAAAGATCGGCGTGAACAGGTCGACATCGATCCCCAGCATGTAGTAGACCGACGCGCTGAAGAAGTCGACGTTGGGATACAGCTTCTTCTCCTGCTCCATTACCGCCATCATCTTCACGCTGATATTGTACCACGTGCGGGTGCCGCGCTCGTCGCTCAGCGCCTCCACCATGCCGCGCAGGATGGCAGCACGGGGGTCGAGCGTCTTGTACACGCGGTGGCCGAAGCCCATGATGCGGGCTTTCTCTTGCAGCTTCTGCCGCACCCACGCCTCCGGATCCTGCCCTGACCGTTCGATGGCCAACAACGTCTTCATCACCTCGATGTTGGCTCCACCGTGTAGTGGGCCCTTGAGCGCACCAATCGCTCCCGCGACGGACGAATACATATCAGACAGCGTCGCCCCAATGACGCGGTTGGTGAAGGTGGAGGCATTAAGTCCATGCTCAGCGTGCAGGACGAGGCAGACATCGAATGTGCGTTCGGCGGCCGCGCCGGGCGTCTCGCCATTGAGCATGTAGAGAAAGTCGTACGCCACCGAACCTCGCTTGAGGGGCGCGAGCGGTTCTTGGCCTTTGCGAAGCCTATCGAAAGCGGCAATGATAGTTGGGATGCGAGCCGTGAGGCGGATAGCCTTGCGATAATTGGCCTCGGGCGTCATCTCGTCGGCCTCCCCATCGAACAAGGCCAATGCTGAGACGGCGGTACGCAGCGCCGCCATGGGGCTGGCGTCTTCAGGTGTCATTCGCAAGAGATCCAACACCATCGGCGGTAAAGCGCGCTCAGCTTGCAGTTGCTGGTTCAGTTCATGCAGTTCGCGCCGATTTGGTAAGCGGCCGTTCCAGAGCAAATAGGCCACTTCCTCGAAGGAGGTATTTTCGGCAAGGTCGCGAATGTCGTACCCGGCATAGATAAGCAAGCCCGCCTTGCCATCAATGAACGAGAGCGATGAATCGAGTGCAACGACGCCTTCGAGGCCACGGGCACGGGTGGGAGGTGTATCGGAAGCCATAATCGGAAACGTGCGGTGTACAACGATGCAGCGCAGCTACCTTGAACGCGCTGCCGGAAGGTATGAAAGAATCTATAGAATCCTAGGAAAGCCAACTCCCACCTTCTAAAACGAGAGCTGCAACAAAAAAGGGCCCTCAATTCAAGAGGGAAGGGATCATTTTGGCGGGCATTGAATTTTACACTGGTCGAAAAATATTCTGTGGAGCTTAGGCACCTACCATACTTGCCACCCCTTGCTCTAGCAGAAATTGACGACAGGTTTGCCGACACCTTTTGGCGCCGCGCGTCCCTGTCGACCATTCGCTTTTGATGGCATGCCGAGCGCCTCGCCAGCATGGCCTTCGGGCTTCTCTCGCATGCACTTTTCTGGGCAAGACGGCCAACTCGCTGCACCTGATCGCACATTGGCTGCTCGGCCCGCCTGATTGTACTGACACCGTTGCTGTACACGATTATCGCAGGCAGTGCTATTGTTCTGGCATTGCTCACGTTTACTTCTCTTCTAGTACTCAAGAAGTGTGACGCACATTTCTTGAAGCGGCTTGGTTTTGGCCTTTCTAATCGCATGGACCGTGCTCGGCACGCAGTCCATCCGCCTGTGCTTAGCCACCCTGTACCTCTCACGTTGCCGGCCTCGTGGGCCCAGCGTGGAGACGTACCGGTGGCCCCTCAGCATTTTGTTGTGCCCCTCATGGCACGCCCTGGCCCCCAGCTCCCAACCCAGCCTCGCTTCGAGAAACGCGTCCACCACCCGCGTAACTCATGGGAAAAGAAATCATCATCAATACACACAAGGACCAGACCCGCATTGCCATTGTCGAGAATGGGGAACTGGTTGAGTTGTATATCGAAAACCCCGATAATGAACGCACGATCGGGGATATCTATGTGGGCCGCATTCGGCGCATCATGCCCAACATCCAAGCGGCGTTTGTAGACATCGGCCAGAAGCAGGATGCGTTCTTGCATTTCTCTGACTTGTCGGACAACCTCGGCGAATGGATCGACCTGATGGCGCTGGACCAACCGACCGTCAGCAACTACGTTGAGGCGAATCAGCCCCCTCCAGAAGTCTATGAGGATGAAGACGACCTGCCAGTAGAGGCTGAAGCTATAGCCGATGCTGTTACTGAGGCGCCCTCCTTAACAGACGAAGATCCGCCAACCAAAAGCCGCCGCAGTTCGCGTGGTCGCTCGCGCCGCCGAGGTGGGCGCAACCGCTCCAAAAGCGATGCACAAACATCGCCTGACGCTGAAAACAGCAATGCTGTAAGCGATTCCATCGCTGCTGAGACCATCCCAGATGATACGGTCGAGCTAGAGGAAACGACGGTTGACGTTGCCGCTGAGTTGGTCATTCCAATCGATGAAGTGGATGACATAGTCGACGCTACGCCCGAGGACGTAGCAGTTGATGAGGAAGCCCATGCTGAAGAGCTTGACGCATCCGGACACCTCGTTGCAACGGAGGATGTGATCATCACAGATGAGACAGCAGCGGTTGTGGAAGAGGCTACCGAAGAGATATCGGAAGCAACCGATGTCGAGCTTGACATCGAACCGCAGGAAGCTTTGCAAGAGGATCCGGTAGCTGAGCCAATTCTAGAAAAAACGCCTGCGGAAGTAAGCGAGGAGGCAACTCCCAAGCCAATCGCCCAAGAGGACACTCACGTCGAAGCGCCCGAGGAGCCCTCACTAGAGACCGAACCTGCTGACGACGTACCGATTGAGGCAGAAGCTTCTGCCACAGAAGACCACCTTGACGTTGCGGATGAAGTCTCCGCCGGAGACGAAGAGGAGGTCACCCCAAACACTGTTGAGGAGGTCGGTGTAACGGGTGAGATGATCGTCGAGTCCGTCGAGGAAGCAAGCGTACTACTTATCGAAGCCGAAACCCTTGAAGAAGTCGCCACAGATGATGTAGAGACTTCTCCGGTAGCGGAGCAAACTGTCGCGGATCCCGTCGAGATCGCCGTGTCGGCAGCGGAAGTAGCGACTGCTCCAGATGATACCGAAGCGGTGGACGACGCAGGAGCAGACCTCGACGATGCACCTCCCAAACCGCCGCGTGCCCAGCCGATGCGCATGACGCCGATGCCAGAGGAAGAGGCCATAAGTGAAGCGATTGATGTTGATGCCGAAACGTACGCCGAAATAGAAACAGACACCGAGACCGTTGGGGAAGCGGCGACCGAAGTGCACCTCGCAGCAAACGACAGCGAGAACGAGAACGACAATGACACCTCTGATGTTGAAGTAGACGCCGAAGTCGTTGTAGAATTGGCCGAAGAGGACGAGGCAGAATCTCTTGCAGAGTTGCCTGATGGGGACGCAGCAGACGACAACAATGCCGATGACATCGAAGGTGATACCGTTGTAGCGGATGCCGACATCGAGGACACTGAGGCAGAGGCGTCAAGCGACGAAACAGGTACGGAAGAAACTCCGCGCAATAGTCGCCGGCGCGGGCGAGGTGGACGAGGACGCAATCGGGGGCGCCGACGCAATGACGCTGCACCAACGCAAGCGACCGAGGCAACTCCCGCGCCTG
>CAYYHN010000474.1:0-4345 GCA_964471245.1 uncultured Rhodothermaceae bacterium
GACGCCCATCGACCCGATCTACGTTGAAGCTGCCCATGCCTGCGGCTTGGCTCCCATCGCCCAATTGTAGGGCTTCAAGTGTGGAAGCATCGACGCCACGCACGATGACGACCTTGCTAAAGTCTTGCCCAGCCTCAGGCACAATGAGCGCCTTGCCTTCGACGTACGGTGTCACGCGGCTGACGCCTTCGTAGGGCGCAATCAGTTCCATCAGCGCCTGCGCATCGTCAAGGCCGCGCTCTTCTACACTCACGATGCGTACATGCGGATCGAACGCGAGCAACATGTCACGCACAAAGTCAAAGAAGCCATTCATCACGGACAACACCACGATCAGCGCCGTCACGCCGAGCGCCACACCAGTCATTGAAATGCCGGTGATAACCGAGATGAGCGTCACTCGCTTTGGGCTGAAGAGGTACCGCTGCGCTATGCGAAAACGATAATCCAAAGGCTACCGATAATTTTTGTGCACGGTGCTATGCTAACTCAAGTTGTGTCCAACTTTCATGGGATGGATGGTATATAGGGATGGATAGGAAAAAGGCGCTCTGTAACTACGTTCCAATCAGTTTACCCATCCAAACTGTTCATCCTTCAAATTGGGTGATATGCCACCCAATTTGAGTTAGGCTAGAAAAGCATCGGCGCTAGACTCGTAAAGGCATCTGTAGGCACTTCCGCTGGCACTTCAACGTGGTCAGTGAAGAGGGTCCCGCGGCTGCCTTGCTTGGCCGTTGATACGGTAACGGGACCGGCTGGCGATTCAAACGTCTGATACTCCGTCCATGTCCATGCTGTGGCGGCGCGATCAGGGGGATAACTCTGGAGTTGGTAGGCCCATTGTGTAACCTGTCCCGTTTCTTTGTCCAACGTGATCCAATATTGATCGCCTGGCGTAAGGCCGACACCGTCAAATGCGAGTTTGATTACTTCGGAGGTGGCATCGGCTGAGTCTGGCACGTAACTCCGCTGCACACCTTCATCCAACAGTTTAGCAGGCATTAAGAGCCAATAGGTGTCGTTGATGTACGCCCCATAAGCGCGTTGGAGCCGTGACGCTACCTCTGCTGTATCGGCCACAGCTACACCATTGACAGCCACTTGCCCTTCGCGCGTGTTCGTATTGAAGAGCACGACCCACGTGGAGTCCGTGCCGTCGATGTATTCCACGCGATAGTCGCCATTCATCCGATTCCACAGATGCTTGCGGCCTGGATTTCGTCCTTCAGCGGTTCCAAATCCAAACTCAAATGCAAGGTAGGGAAGCGCTGCCCAAGCCTCTGCACCACCCGATGCTTCCAAGGCGCGATAGGCCCAATAGTCTGCAGGCGCTTCCGTCTGCGAAGGCACCTCCATGGCCGGAGCATCAGTGGTCGGCTCGGTCGATTCGGTTTGCTGGCACGCCATGATGCCTAAGCCCAGCACGACGATTAGAAAAAGGGACGTTCTTGTTTGCATAGTACTGATCGAAAAAGCGATCGGTTTGGTGGGAGGTATACCACAGGGCACGTCGATTTGCAGCGCGCAAGATAGGGTGCCCTCAGAACAATCCCACAAGCCACTTGTATCTTCAACAAGGCCTTTTCGGTCCTTTTTTAGAATCCTCGCCTCGCAAGGAGTACCCGAATGGCGATCTACTTCTCTCGTGGTTTCGTGTTGATGCTGCTGGTTGCATCCACTGTGCCAACCATTTACGCGCAAAACACCGACACCCGTGACCGCAATCCGTACGGCACTGGCATCGGCGGCCAAGTGCTGCTTACCAATAGCGGCTTCGGGCTGGGCGGATACTATCAACGAGCCGTCAGCCCTTCCGTTTCGATTATGGCTGAACTCAGCTTTGGGGCAGGGAAAGATTCACGCGAAGTGGCGTTCTTCAACCAATTCGGGCAGCGCGATATCCCGAACAAAGCCAACTACCTCCACATGCTGACGTTCCATGCAGGCGTGCGCAAGCGCTTGTTCGAAAGTAGCATCGAGGAGAATTTCCGCCCCTTTTTCCAGTTCTCCTTCGGCCCAACCCTCGGCTGGGAATCGCCTTACTTTCTCGACTGCAACGGCGACGGCATTTTCAACCCCCGCGTTGATTGCGATGAGGACGGCACCGATACCGACGAGCGCACCTTCGATGTCTTCTCAGCACTCCCCAAAGGGAATGCTCGCTTTGGGATGGGTGGCAATTTCGCGATTGGGGCATTCTTTGGGCGAAGCCGCGCCGTTTCGCAAGGCATTCGGTTTGGCTATACGTTCACGTACTTCACCGACGGCATCCAACTGCTCGAACAGCAACCGGCGCAGCGCTTCTTTGGCACGCCATCCATCACCATCATCTTTGGCAAGCTGTTCTAATGTCGACGTGTCTTCAACTTCCTACACGTTGAAGCGGAATAAGATCACGTCGCCATCCTTGACGATATACTCTTTGCCTTCGGAACGCAGCACACCAGCATCGCGTGCTGCTGCCTCGGAACCATGCTTGGCGTAATCGTTGTAGGCGATAGTTTCAGCCCGGATGAAGCCGCGCTCAAAATCCGTGTGGATGACACCAGCAGCACCCGGCGCTTTGGTACCCCTGCGGATCGTCCACGCACGTGCTTCTTTGGGCCCGGCTGTGAAATACGTGATCAGGCCCAGCAGTTCATAGCCAGCACGAATGAGGCGATCTAGGCCCGAGCTTGAAAGCCCAAGCTCTTCCATGAACATCTCGCGCTCGTCCTCATCAAGCTGCGCGATTTGCGACTCCAGTTCCGCCGACACAATCACGACCTGTGCTCCTTCTTCAGCAGCGATGCCGCGCACAGTTTCGACGTAGGCATTTCCATCCGGCAATTCGTCTTCGCCCACATTCGCCGCGTACAGCACTGGCTTAATGGTCAGCAGAAATAGCCCACGCAGCCACGGTTGCTCTTCCTTTGTCGCTTCGAAGGTGCGTCCGGGTTTGCCTTCGGAAACGTGCGCGTAGAGGCGCTCATAGAACGCCAACTCCGTTTGCACCTTCTTGTCGCCGCCTTTGGCTTGCTTCTTCGTCCGCTCGATGCGTTTTTCAAGACTTTCCATGTCCTTGAGCAGCAGCTCGGTCTCGATGACGTCGATGTCGCGTGCAGGATCAACCGAGCCATCGACGTGGACGACGTTGGTGTCGTCGAAGCAGCGCACGACGTGAACGATGGCGTCGACTTCGCGGATGTGCGACAGAAACTTGTTGCCCAGCCCTTCACCCTTTGATGCACCCGCCACCAACCCGGCGATGTCGACAAACTCGATGGTCGTAGCCACCACTTTTGCTGACGAAGCCAGTTCGGCCAGATGGTCGAGGCGCTCATCGGGCACGTACACGACGCCGACGTTGGGCTCGATGGTACAGAACGGGTAGTTGGCCGACTCGGCCTCGGCGTCGCTCAAAGCGTTAAAGAGCGTCGACTTCCCAACGTTAGGAAGCCCGACAATGCCACATCGCAGGGCCATAAAACAAATCCAAGCTATTGTACGTATGTTTGCTGTGCCTCCAGCCATAGCGTCCGGTTTGCACAGCCGAGGCATATTAACGGTCCGGCGTATGGTTCCTCGGACTGCTTCGCTCCCCACAAAACTTCACACGTCTTTCGGACCGTGCCGGTGTCTGTTCCCGCTCACGTGCGCACCTTGCTGCTGTTCTTCGGCCTAACTGCGGTGCTGTTTCTCAGTGCTGCCACGGACGCCGACGCACAATCCAGCCCCATAGTCGAACGACGTCCTTACGTGCAAACGGGGCTTGGCGTCATCCCCGGACTTGGCGTACAAGTTGGCTACGTTGGGCCGCGTCGTTTCTACTCGCGTGAGGTCACGCTATTTGTCGAGTACTCGCCACCTTTCGCTGAGGGCGAAGGTAGCGTCGAAGTCGCTGCGGGCCTCGGGGCATCGATTCGCGTGCTGGAGACGTGGCGCGTCATTAGTGGCAGCGCCTACAACAACTACGACATCGATGTCGGCTTGCGGCTTGTGCCGGGGCTCTCGTTCGCCCTCAACGAATCGCGCGAAGCCAAAAACCGTCGCTTTAATCTTTCGCCGGACCTCTTCGTCCGCGTTACGACGCCGCTCTCGTCTGGACGTATCGTTTTCGCAGAACTCGGCGTCGAGCGCCCCAAGCTCCGCGCAGGGCTTTGGTTTACGTTTTAACTTCGCCTACCCGACGTAATCGACGAGCACGTACTCCCGTTCTGGCAGCCGCACAGCACACAAACGGCCTAGCCGTGGATGCATGTTGTACACACACCCCGTATCGATGTTGATGAGCAACGGTGTGTCGAGCGGCTCGGCCTGCGGTGTGTGGCCACATACGACAGGCTTCTCCCATGCTAGAAAC
>CAYYHN010000475.1:0-4343 GCA_964471245.1 uncultured Rhodothermaceae bacterium
AGCAGATTAAGGCGCTTTTCGAAGCGCTATGCAGCGCATCGTGTGTGGAACGCAGCGCAGAGCTGGTGGAAAAGGGTCCCAATCAAGTGATTCAAGATGCATGTCACTACGTCCTAGGCTGAGGACGCTGATAGACGACCCAAGTAAAGGCGTCGTGTACCTCACGTTGGGTCTCCTTCCATGCGACCTCGTCGAAGTGCGGGAAGAACGTATCTCCATCAAATTGGCCGTGAATGTACGAGAGGTACATGGCATCGGCTTTGGGGATGGTCTGTGCGTAGACGGAAGCGCCGCCTGCACTAAAGATCGTTTTGCCGAGTGTGTGTGCATAGGTCAAGGCCGTATTCAAGTCGGCGAAGACGGTAGCACCAGGCACCTCGCGTACCGAGCGACTGACGACGAGGTTGGTTGTCGTCGTTAAGTCGGGGCCAAAGATCTCGAACGAGCGTCGTCCCATCACAATGGTCTGGCCTTCGATCAGGCGAAGGAACTGCTGGTACTCTTCAGGGATGGCCCACGGCATGCCATTTCCTGCGCCAATGACGTGGTTGCCTTGGCCCATAGCGGCGATGATGATGAGGTCGGGCATGATGACTCCCGCTGTGCAACGTTCGTGGGGTGGAAAGGCTGAACCATGTGGAAAGGATGGATCGCTGGTGGACGCTTTTATACCCTGCCATCCAGCCCAGCCTCGAAAAGAATGCGGCGTGCCTCCTATATTGCGCTACGTTTCGCTTCGTTCCCACCTGTGTCGTTTTCCACCATGCGTTACCTTGTGTTGAGCTTCCTGTTGTTGGCTGTTGGTTGTGTCGTACCCAAGCCAGAAGCCGTCGAGCCGTTTCCGGATGCACCTGAGACGCCCGAGCCGGAATATTTTTTGACGGAAGAGCAGACGCACAACAAGTTTAGCAGCGCAATCCCGCCCGTACTACGTGTGCCGAGTGGCGCGGTCATCGAGGCGCGTACGAAAGAGGCTTCGGATGGGCAACTGCTGCCCGGGACGACGGTCGAAGATGTGATCAACCTTGACTTTGAGCCGATCCATCCGCTGACTGGACCCGTCTATGTGGAAGGTGCCGAGCCCGGCGATGTGCTGGCCGTGACGCTGCACGAGATCGAACTCGGTGCGCACGGCTGGACGGCTATCGTGCCTGGCTTCGGCTTCCTCGCCGACGACTTCCCGGACGCTTGGCTGAAGACCTTCACGTTCGAAGAAGGGCAAACCTACGCCGATTTTTCGGATGGCATCCGCATCCCTCTGAACCCTTTTCCGGGCGTGATGGGCGTCGCACCTCCCACCGAGGAGATGCTCTCGACGATCCCGCCCCGTGCCAACGGTGGCAACATGGACGATCCAAACATGGTGGAGGGGACGACCGTCTACTTCCCGGTCTTCGTTGAAGGCGCGCTCTTTTCCATCGGCGATGCGCACGCGGCGCAGGGGCACGGCGAAGTCTGTGGCACTGCCATCGAAGCGCCGATGCGGTTTGTTTACGAAGTCAACGTGATCAAAGACGGCCACACCATGCAGGAGCCGCAATATGAGACCGACGACTACTATGCCGTCACGGGTTTTGCCACCACGCTCGACGAAGCCGCTCGCAAAGCCAATCGCTACATGATCGACTACCTCGAAGCCGAACACGGCCTCGCTCGCCCCGACGCCTACGCCCTCACTTCACTCGCTGCCGACCTGAAGATCGCCGAAGTCGTCGACGTACCGCATATGCTGGTCAGCATGCACATCCCCAAATCGATTTTTGTGGACGAATAGTATTTGAGCGCCACAAAGGCACGAAGACACCAAGTTTGTCAGTGCGGATTAGGTATTGCTATCTCTTCGTGCCTTTGTGTCTTCGTGGCCTTCCATTTCTCCCGATCAGGTAAAAAGAAAGCCAGTACTAAAATATAGTTGAAATGCAGGTAGAGCATTACTATGTTTTAGTATTGGCTTTGTCTGATGCTTCTCTGCACCCCCAACAGCCAATGGTCCCAAGCCATGAAATACCTCTCCCGGTCTGAAGAAATCTTGCTGCTTGCTGTGTGGCGGCTGCGTGACGATGCGTACGGGGTGACGATCCAGCGTGAAGTGAAGACGCGGACAGGGAAGGAACTGTCATTTGGTGCGCTGTGGGTCTCGCTGGATGCGCTCTCACGCAAGGGCTACCTCAGTAAGACACAAGCGGACCCGACGCCCAAGCGAGGAGGACGGGGTAAGCTCTACTACCGCGTCACACCCGCTGGTTTGCAGGCGTTGCAGCACGTACGTGATCTTCAGCAGGCACTATGGGATGGCCTGCCCAACTTCCGTCTTCAAAACGGCTAGCGCTATGGAGCCTCCGCGACATCCGTTGTTGGCTGTGGCTCGCTGGCTGATGCGCCGCCTCACCCGGCGTAGCGACCAAGTCACCATTCTCAGCGACCTCGACGAAGCCTACGTGTGGATGGCTGAGACACACGGGCCGAGGCTTGCGCGCCGCTGGTACTACGGGCAACTCCTGCGGTCCATTCCCGCGCTCTTCGTGCATTCCTTCTATTGGAGCAGCGTCATGCTAAAAAACTATCTCAAGCTGACCGTGCGCAGCCTTGCACGCCAGAAGCTGTATTCTGCTATCAACATCTTTGGCCTGACGTTCGGCATTGCGGCGTGCCTGCTCATCTCACTCTACGTCGCCGACGAGCTGGATTACGACCGCTTCTGGGACGACAGTGACCGTATCTACCGGATCGCGCTCGAACGTACGTACCCCGACCACACGCGTAGCTTTGCCTCGTCATCGGTGATGCTTGCGCCGACGCTGGCCGAACACTACCCGCAGGTCGAGGCGGTGGCGTGGCTGCATAGGCTTTACTTCGTCCCCTCGCTGACCGTCACGGTGAACGACGAAGCATTCGAGGAGGATCGCTTCCTGTTTGCTGACTCCAACTTCTTCGACGTATTCAACTTGTCGTTCCTCGAAGGCACGCCCGAGACAGCACTCAACGGTGATAGCAAGATTTTGCTTACACGTAGCACTGCGCTGAAATATTTTGGGACGACCGATGTGGTGGGTCGTCCGTTGCAGGTCAGCGCAGGGTTTGACGAGTTGATCGTTTCGGCTGTCGTCGAAGATCTGCCGGGAAACTCGCACCTCACGTTTGACGCCCTAGGCCCAACGTTGGCGATGGGGTACCTCGCTAATGCTGTCGAAAGCGCTAACTGGACCTCGCCGTGGCTCTACACCTATATCAAACTGCGAGAAGGTGTCGATCCGGAGGCATTTGAGGCGACCGTGGCAGAGTTGGTAGAAACGTACGGGGCTGACCAGATCTATGCCGGTTTAGGCCTTTCAGCAGAGGCATACGCGGTGTCGGGGCACAACTTCCGGTACTTCCTCCAGCCCGTCGGCGACATCCACCTTCGCTCCAACCTCGACATCGAAGTGCAGGCTAATGGCAACATTACCTACGTCTACCTGCTGGTGGCGATCGTGGTGTTCATCCTGCTGATCTCGTGCATCAACTTCATCAACCTTGCCACGGCCCGCTCGACGGAGCGTGCCAAGGAGGTGGGCGTGCGCAAGGTCATGGGCTCGCTGCGCATCCATCTCATCCGCCAGTTCCTCACCGAGTCGGTCGCCATCAGCGCGATCAGTATGGCCCTTGCACTTGGGTTGATGATGCTCGTCATACCGTGGTTCAACAGCCTCGTGGGCAAGACACTTTCGCTTGGTATGCTCACGGCGCCGGGTGTGCTGGTTGGGCTTGTGGTGTTTGTGTTGGTGGTCGGATTGCTGGCGGGTGGCTATCCAGCGCTCGTCATCTCAGCGATGCAGCCTGTCACGGTGCTGAAGGGGCAATTCCAGTCGAGCCGTCATGGCATCTGGTTGCGCAACGGTCTGGTCGTCTTCCAATTTGCCATCTCAATGATTCTCATCGCTGGCACGCTGACGGTGGCTCAGCAGATGGAATACATCCGCACCAAAGCCCTAGGCTTCGATGAGGAAAACGTGGTCGTTATTCGGCAAGCAGGTATCTTGGCGGCCAATGCGCAGGCGTTCAAAGACGCCATCGAACGCCTCGATGCGGTGGTCGCGGTTGGCGGCGCAGGCCAAATGCCGGGCGACTTCACGGGCAACGCGATGCTTACTACCGATAATCCCGATGTCGATCTGGTTCGTTCATATCAGACCTTCATCGACGCCGACTATTTGCAGACGATGGACATGGAAATCAATGCCGGGCGTGGGTTCTCGGAGATGCACGACGACTCCGCCAAAGTTATCCTCAACGAAGCCGCCGTCGCGTTGCTTGGGCTCGATGACCCTATCGGACAAACGGTTCGGAACGTCATCGGTGGTAAT
>CAYYHN010000476.1:0-4326 GCA_964471245.1 uncultured Rhodothermaceae bacterium
CTCTACAGAAGACGGAGGCGGTTTTCGTTTTTAACGCGGTCACATCAAAAAACCTGTGGTTTCACTATTCCTTCATTTAGGGCACGTGCCCTCGACCTGAAAATTGTCCATGACGTTGCCTGCAGCCCACCGCAATCTGCTCCTGCAACTAGCCGCTGAGTACGGCACGCCGACCTACGTCTATTTCCTAGATGTCATCAGCCGTCAAGTGCGCACGCTGCGGAAGCACCTCGAAGGTGTCCCCGTGGATCTGCTTTATGCGATGAAGGCCAATGCGCAGCCGACGGTGCTGCGGCATTTGTTGGCCGAAGGCGTTGGGGTCGATGCTGTTTCGCCCGGCGAATTGCTGCTGGCACGCCAACTTGGGTTCCAGCCGAAGGACATCCTGTATTCGGCCAATAACATGACCGACGAGGAGATGCACACGGCGCATAAGGCTGGCGTCTTGCTTAACATCGGCGAGGTGTCGCGGCTGGATCGGTATGGCGCGGCGTATCCGGGAGCCGAAGTCAGCGTCCGCCTCAACCCGATGATTGGTGCGGGTCACCATGAACACGTGGTCACGGCAGGAAAGAAGACCAAGTTTGGAACCCCCGTAGCAGAGATCGATGCAGTCAAAGCTATCGCCGAATGCCACGGCCTGCGCATCATCGGCCTGCATCAGCACATCGGTAGCGGCATCCCTGACACCAATGTACTCGCCGATGCCATGCAGGTATTGTTGGAAGCAGGGATGGCGTTTCCGGAGTTGCGGTTCATGAATTTTGGCGGTGGCTTTAATGTGCCCTACAAGCCTGATGATGCTGCGCTCGATTTCGAGAACTTCGCAACACGTATCGTTGCACCACTGAAGGCGTACCATGCTGCACATCCGTCGCCGAATCTGACGTTTCGCTTTGAGCCGGGGCGCTTTTTTGTGGCCCAATGTGGCGTACTGCTCACCCAAGTCAATACGCTCAAGTCAGCCTACGGGCGGCACTTCGCAGGTTGCGACACGGGCATGGGGCATCTCTTGCGCCCCGCGATGTATGGAGCCTACCACGCCATCAGCAACCTCAGCAACCCCGAAGGCCCGCTGCAATCCTACGACGTGGTCGGCAACATCTGCGAGACCGCCGACACGTTCGCAAGAGATCGCGAAGTGGCGACTATTCGTGAAGGCGATGTGCTCGCCATCCACGATGCCGGAGCCTACGGCATGGCGATGGCAACCCTATACAACCTACGCCCACTGCCTGCAGAAGTGGCTGTGCAAGATGGCGCTGCCCATTTGGTGCAACCACGCATGACGGAAGCCGAACTCATCGCCCGCCTACTCGCCGACGCGCGCCCGATGCCCCAAGATATCGTGGTGCCCTGATAGCATTGGAACCCCTTCCGGTAGAGCTTCGTACCCAATTAAGAACGATTCTTAACACTGTTAACCAAAAATTATGGCGGACAGTAGAGAGCAGACAGTGACGAGCGGTGCGCAAGACGATCATTACGACTTCGTGATCGTTGGCTCGGGGTTTGGCGGCAGTGTGTCGGCACTTCGCCTTGCCGAGAAAGGCTACAGTGTCTGCGTCTTAGAGAAAGGACGGCGCTTCAAACCCGAAGATTTTCCCAAGACCAACTGGAATCTGCGCAAGTGGATGTGGATGCCACAACTTGGGTGGCGTGGCTTTTTTAAGATGACGTTCTTCCGCCACGTTACCGTTCTCTCAGGGGTAGGCGTTGGTGGTGGCTCATTAGTGTACGCCAACACACTCCCTGTACCCAAGTCCGACTACTTCAATGCCCCTTCATGGGCACACCTCGCCGATTGGGAAGCCGAACTCGCCCCGCACTATCGCACCGCCCAGCGCATGCTTGGTGCATCGAAAAACCCACTCGTCACCGAGCCTGATCGGATCATCAAACAAGTCGCCGAAGAAATTGGCCGCATTGATCATTTTGACAGCAACCCCGTTGGTGTGTTTTTCGGCGAACCTGGCAAAACCGTACCCGATCCCTACTTCAACGGCGAAGGCCCGGAACGGACGGGCTGCATCAAGTGTGGCGCTTGCATGACGGGCTGTCGCCATGGCGCAAAAAACACCCTCGACCGAAACTACCTCTACTTGGCTGAAAAACGCGGTGTCCAAGTCGTCCCGGAAACAGAAGTAACCGCCGTCCGCCCACGCACCGAAGGTGGCTACGCCATCGAAGCCACTACCCAGCGCGGCTGGTTTCGGAAGAAGCGCCGACACTTCACCGCAACCAATGTCGTCTTCTCCGGCGGGGTCCTAGGCACCACTGACTTACTGCTTCGCATGCAAGCTGACCCGTTAGGTTTGCCTCGCCTCTCCAAACAGCTCGGCAACCACGTTCGCACCAACTCCGAGACGCTTCTTGCTGCGCTTACCCCTGACAAAGACGTACGCTACTCAGATGGTATCGCCATTACCTCCATCCTCCACACTGACGAACAATCTCATATCGAGCCTTGTCGCTATGGTGAGGGGTCCGGCTTTTTCCGGATGTTAGTGTTGCCACACGCACCCGGAGACATGCTGAGTGCACGTTTGGCGAACATGGTGCGGAGTGTACTCAAACAGCCTCGTAAATGGCTTCGAGCATACGCCGTACGTGATCTTGCTAAGCAAAGCTTCGTGATGCTCTATATGCGCACGGCCGAAGGCACACTTAAACTTAGGCACTCTCGAAAACCATGGCGGTTCGGCAGAAAAAGCCTAAGCAGCCAAGCTGGCACAGGGGTGCCTCCGCGCGCTAACATCCCCGAAGCAGTAGATCTTGCCCGTCGTATCGAAAAATATACCGGTGGTGTAACTGTTGGATTGGGCACAGAAACCTTGCTTGGTACGCCCACGACTGCTCACATCTTGGGTGGCTGTTGCATGGGGCAAAACGCAGAAGAAGGAGTCATCGATCTGAAGCATCGCGTTTTTGGTTATACCGGTCTCTATGTCATCGATGGTTCTGCAATCTCTGCGAACCCAGGAGTCAATCCCTCTCTTACCATAACTGCTCTAGCCGAACGTGCGATGGCGCACATACCTGCCAAGGTACTTGTGCATGAGAGAGAAGTAGTAGAATATGGTGCAGCTCCTGTTCGTGCTTAAATAGCGAGGTTTGCTCTCGTGCGAGGTGCAACAAGTGTGTGCCGCGATGTGGACTTCTCTGATGAAAAGGCACTCTGTGGCACTTTACACAGAGCTTGCTTGTTATCTTGGCTTGGCATTTGCAACTACCTTGCCTTACGTCAATTTTGCGAAAGCGTACGGACTCATAACTAGGAGAAGATCATGATCAATTTTGCACTGACGGGACTTGCTGGCTATATCGCTCCAAGGCACCTTAGAGCGATCCAAGACACAGGAAATCGTCTCGTTGCTGCTATCGATATTCATGATTCCGTCGGGATTATTGATAGTTATTTCCCACAGGCGGCATTCTTTACTGAGTTCGAGCGATTTGACCGCCACCTAGAACTCTTGCGCAGAGGTTCTGCCGACAACAAAGTACACTTCGTCTCGGTATGTTCGCCTAACCACCTCCACGATGCGCATATCCGATTGGCCCTACGTGTAGGAGCCGATGCCCTTTGTGAAAAGCCACTTGTTATGAATCCTTGGAACTTAGATCAACTCCAAGAACTCGAAAAAGAGTATGGCAAACGCGTGTGGACGGTACTGCAGCTAAGAGTGCATCCTACATTGCTTGCACTGAAGGAGCGCATTGCTAAGAGTCCCAGCAAGAAACGGCATGCTGTGCGCCTCACCTACATTACAAGTAGAGGAACATGGTACCGATACTCTTGGAAAGGAGATATGAACAAGTCTGGGGGGGTAGCCACCAATATCGGTATCCACTTCTTCGATATGTTGCAATGGTTGTTTGGGTCTGTCCAACAGCAGGCCGTCCACCTATCTGATCCTGAACGCATGGCAGGATGGCTTGAATTAGAAAACGCCGATGTCGAGTGGTTTCTGTCCGTTGATCGTAGTGATTTACCCAAAGAAGTCGTTGCCGCATCAGGTACAACGTACAGGTCTGTAGAAGTAGATGGCGATGAAGTGGAGTTCTCGGGTGGTTTCCGCGATTTGCATACGGTACTTTATGAGCAGACCCTCTCCGGCAACGGGTTTGGAATCGATGCTGCTCGGCCCGCTATTGAACTGGTACATACTATAAGGAATACGCAAGTGAACTTAAATGTTGGATCCGTTCATCCATCGGTGTTAGGTTGCTGATTTGCAACGATTTATTGTCTCCTTCTGGGTGAAAATCCTCGCCTTTAGGCGAAGACTTGAGTGGGTTTGCGGTATGTTGTGGCATGCAACA
>CAYYHN010000477.1:0-3108 GCA_964471245.1 uncultured Rhodothermaceae bacterium
AGACGGGCAATGTGTCGTACGATCCGCAGAACCACGAGTTTATGACAAAGCTCCGCGCCGAGAAAGTGGAGCGCGTCGCCCGCCGCATCCCGCCGATGAAGGTGAGTGGCGCACAGGAAGGCGATGTGCTGCTCATCGGCTGGGGCTCGACGCATGGTGCCATCGAGGCGGCCGTCGAGCGGCTACGCCAGAAGGGCCACACCGTCGGACACGTACACCTGCGCCATCTGAACCCGCTGCCGCATGATCTTGGAGACGTGTTCGCGCACTTCAAGCATTGGATCGTCCCCGAACTCAACAACGGCCAGCTCGTCCGCATCCTCCGCGACCGCTACCTGTTGCCGTTCGAAGGCCTCAACAAGATCCAAGGCCAACCCTTCCGCGCCAGCGAGATTATGGCGAAAGTAGAGTCCGTACTTGGTGCTTAGTCCTTGGTACTTGGGGGTGCCTTATTGCACGCTTCAAGCCCGACGCAAGCAAAAATCCAAGTACCAAGAACCAAGTTCTAAGTACCAAACCTATGTCTGATTCCCCTAAACGTCCGGTCAAACCTGTCGGCTTGCCAACCGGAAAGAAAGCCACCCTGCCTACGGGCAAGAAGCCGTCGCTTCCACCGGGGCGCAAACCTAAGATGCCGCCGGGCAAGAAGCTGCCCGCAGGCGGCGATGGTGCGCCGGCGTACACACGCAAGGACTTCGCCACGGACCAAGACGTCCGCTGGTGTCCCGGCTGCGGCGATTACGCCATCTTGGCCACGGTGCAGCGCCTGATGCCCGACCTTGGTGTGCCGAAAGAGAAGATCGTCTTCATCAGCGGCATCGGCTGTTCGAGCCGTTTTCCATATTACATGGAGACGTACGGCATGCACTCGATCCACGGGCGTGCCCCGGCGATCGCTTCCGGCCTCAAAGCCAGCCGCCCCGACCTCGACGTCTGGATCATCACTGGCGATGGCGATGCGCTCTCCATCGGGGGCAACCACCTGATGCACATCATGCGCCGCAACGTGAACGTGCAGTTGCTGCTGTTCAACAACCAGATCTACGGCCTCACGAAAGGGCAATACAGCCCAACGTCGGAAGAAGGCAAGGTGACGAAGAGCACGCCGTATGGCTCACTCGATCACCCCTTCAACCCGATTGCCGTAGCGCTGGGGGCCGAGTGCTCGTTCGTGGCACGTACCATGGATCGCGACCCGAAGCACATGAAAAGCATCCTGAAGCGGGCGCACGATCACAAAGGCACGGGCTTCGCTGAGATCTACCAGAACTGCAATATCTTCAACGACGGCGCTTTCTTCCAGTACACCGAGCGCGCCACCAAGCCACAGCGTGCCCTGTTCATGGAGCACGGCAAACCGCTCACGTTCGATAAAGGCAGCAAAGGCATCCGCCTCGACGGCTTCAAGCCCGAGGTCATCGACCTAGCCAATGGCAGCTACACACTCGATGATTGCCTTGTACATGACGAGACGAGCCGCGAACTCGCGGGCATTCTGTGCCGCATCTTCTGGCGCGACGACATGCCGCAGCCGTTCGGCGTCTTCTACCGTGAAGCACGCCCCACCTACGACGCGCTCCTGCATGAGCAACTCGACATGGTCACCGAAAAGATGGGCAAAGGTGGCCTCAACGACCTGCTCCACGCCGGTGACACGTGGACCATCGAATAGGCTCTAGCGGACGCTACTAAAACGAAACGCCTGCCTTCATTGATGTGAGGGCAGGCGTTTTTGTTTGTATGGGAATCTAAGCAGGTTGAGAAACGGCTTCCTCCCACGCGCTTTGTAGCATGCGCAAGCCAGATCCTTGTGGTCCTTTGAAGCGCAAAGGACCAAACGCCTTGTCTCATTCAAACCCTGCGCACCCCGAGCCCACGCACACAGCCGTACCCGCTGGGCACCTCACGCCGTGCATTACAACCCACGCTTTGCCACGATGCCCACCGGCTAAACGCACCAGGGTGCTTTCCCTTCGCACACAGCCCATGAATGAGACACCACTGCCCTACCGGTGCGCATGTGACATGCGACATACGTTGGCAAACTTACCAACCTGCACGAATGGCAACCTGTTGAGGGCGGGCACCAATGCCGTCTCCGGGGCAGGACGCGGTGGATGGAAGCCCGGCGCGTTGAGCCGGTGGGCCGTCAAGCTGACATCTATCAGGTGGTGATGTGGCATGCGGCCCAGCGGGTCCGGCCTTGTGCGGATGGGAACGGGCTTCGTGCGTTTCTGAGACGGCAAGCCTTTGGTTCTTTGGGCCGCAAAGAACATCCAAATGCGAAAACGATTCGGTGAGCAAGGCCCCAATGATTGCACAGCGTATGAGCTTAGACTGATAGGATTGGGTGCCTTGGGTGAAGAGATCGCCACACCCGCTGCACGGGCTCGTGATGACGCGCTTGGTGAGGTTTGGGAGAAAGCGCGGGTAAAGTTCATCCCGCACACGGAAGCCCAAACGGTGTTTAGGCTTCCGTGTGCGGGATGCTGGTGAAAGGATGTTTGTCCAGCGATTCGTCAAAGGCGACTCAAGCAAGTTCACGCGCTTCCATAGCTTCCGCGATGGCTTCCCATTTAGTGTAGACCTTTTCGAGGTCCGCTTGCACATCCTCGTAGGCGCGCATCATCTCTTTGAAGCGCGGGACGTTCTGGAAGATTTCGGGATCGGCAAGTTGGGCTTCGTACGTATCCTTTTGCTCCTCCAATTCCATAACCTTGGCCTCGACCTTGGCATGTTCTTTCTTGAGCTGGTAGTCATTGAGCGCATGATAGGTGCCTTGCTTCCGGGCAGCGGCCTGCTGTTTCTTGCGCGCCTCAGCTTCCTTGCGCTTCTGCTCCTTGCTCTTGGGGCCGCTGCTACGCTTCTTGCTAGCGTTTGCGTCTGAGGTTGCAGCAGTTGTTTTTGGGGCAGCTTTCTCATAGCGACTCGCCGTGCCTTGCTCGATCTGCCAGCGGTATTCCGTGTAGCTGCCGAGGTAGCTGCGTACCGAGCCGTCCTCCACGCGCCATACCTTGTTCACTACGCGGTCGAGGAAGTGGCGGTCGTGACTGACGATGACGAAGCTACCGCTGTATTGCCGCAGCGCCTCGATCAGAACGTTGATCG
>CAYYHN010000477.1:3118-4309 GCA_964471245.1 uncultured Rhodothermaceae bacterium
TACACTCTTTCCCTACACGACGCTCGTCGAGGATGAGGAAGTTAGCGGGGGCGAGTAGGGTGCGCGCTAGGGCCACGCGGCTGCGCTCGCCGCCGGAGAGGACGCGGATCGGCTTGAACACGTCGTCGCCACGGAAGAGGAACGCGCCGAGGAGGCTGCGGATTTCCGTCTCCGATTGTCCACGGGCATGCATGCTGAGCGCTTCGAGGATCGTCGCGTTTTGTGGCAGCGATTCGGCTTGATGCTGTGCGAAGAACGTCATCTCTACCTTGTAGCCGAGGTCGCACGTGCCCTCGAATGGCTCACTCCCGTTTAGGATACGCGCTAGCGTCGATTTGCCTGCGCCGTTGCGGCCAATGAGCGCGATTTTGTCGCCCCGCTCGATGGCAAGAGGACCCGCCTTGTCGAAGACCTCGACGGTGCCCTCATCGCTGTGGTACGTCTTGGAGAATGGCGACAGGTCGAGCACCGTCCGTCCAGAGCGCTCGGGTTCGGGGAAGCGAAAGCCGATGGTGGCGAGTTCGTTGGGCGGCGCTGGAATGCGGTCGAGCTTCTCCAGCATCTTCACGCGGCTCTGCACCTGCTTGGCCTTCGTGGCTTTGTAGCGGAAGCGCTCGATAAACCGCTCCGTCTCAGCAATCTGCTTCTGCTGGTTTTCGTACGCCGACTTCTGCAACGCACGGCGTTCCGTTCGCTCATTCAGGTAGAACGTGTAATTCCCCGCGTACAGCGTCACGTGTCCGTTGATAAGTTCAGCCGTCGTCGTCACCATTCGGTCGAGGAAATAGCGGTCGTGGCTGACGATGATGACCGTGCCGGGATAGGCTTTCAGATAGCTTTCGAGCCAGTCGATGCTGTCGATGTCGAGGTGGTTCGTAGGCTCGTCGAGGAGGAGGAAGTTGGGCTGCCGCAGCAGCAGACGCGCCAAGGCAACGCGCATACGCCAGCCACCCGAGAAGCTATTGATCGGGCGTTCGAGGTCGTCCGGCGCGAAGCCGAGGCCGGTAAGCACTGCTTCGGTTTTGGGGCGAATCAGGTGGGCTTCATGCGAGGCCAGTTCGGTATGGACGCGCTCGAACCGATGCAGCAAGCGATGGTAGTCCTCGCTTTCGTGGTCTGTCGCCGCTTCCATCCGCCGCTGCAGTTCGGCGTCTTCGGCTTCAAGTGCCAAGACCTGGTCGAACGCGGTCA
>CAYYHN010000478.1:0-4071 GCA_964471245.1 uncultured Rhodothermaceae bacterium
GATAGTGACGACGAACATGCGCGGTGCTTCTGGGCTAGTCCAGAATTCGGCGAGGCCTGCTGTGCGGCCACGGCCCGGGCTGCCTTCAGAAAAGCCTAGCGGTGGTCGACTCCCCGGGAAGTGGCCTTGCATGTAGAGTGTTGGGTAACGGGTGTCGGCAGTGCTGTTGTAGCCTTCAGGCAGCAGCACATTGGCCCCGATGTACATGTCGCGCCCCCAAAACGCCGACAGCTTTTCGCTCTTGATCTTGACGTACTTTACCAACCGTGTATCACGTGGGTTGCCTTGCTGGAGGACTTCGCCGGGCTCCAGCGGTTGGATCGGCGGTAGGACGGCATCAAGTTGTAAGGAGACCACACCGCTCTGGGCAGGGTCGAGGTAGCGGTAGCTGACAGCGCTCGTCGCGTTACCAGGGGCACGCCACAATCGTTGCCCTGCACCGCTGTTTAGGTGCATCCGCACCGTATGCCCATCCGCACGGTTGAAGGTGGTGTAGATGTTCAGAAATGCTTGAACATAGTAGTAGCCAGGCTCAACGTCACTGAACGATGTGAGCGGATAGCCTCGTACCTCGGGGTCGGTATCCGAAAGTTCAACCGTTGTGCCTACCGTCAAGTTGGCTACGTCGCGTCCCCAGAAGGGTACCCCGGTTACGTTGACCTGTTCACGTGGCGCACGCTCGCCATCGCGGCTGATGATGACGTAGACGCGGCCATGCACAGGCGTTTCAAGGCCCAACGCGGCAATCTGCTCGTGAGCAGATTCTGCAAGGTCAATGTGGAATGTAAGCGGCGTCTGTGCATGTAGTGGCCAAGCCACTAAACTGAGGAGCAAAACAAACAAAACACGACGCATGGCAAAGTAGGGCTAGGGCAATACACTATGGGAATACCTCAATATAGCGGCTTCGAGTGACGGTATACTAGGGCGGAGTGACATTCATATTGAATCACCTGCTTGGACCCCTTGTCCACCAACTCTGCGTTGCTTTCCTCACATGATGCGCTGCATCGCGCTTCGAGAAGCGCCTTGAATCTGCTGAAGAATGACCTCAAATCCCACTGACATCCTCAATGTCACTACACCTAGTGTGCTGTGCAGTAACATCTAGGCAAGTCCGAACGATATGAGTTTAAAGCCTTGGTTTCGACTTTGCTCGAGGAGTTATGTGCGGAACGGCATGGAAAAGATGTGGATAAAGAAACTGTTTTGCGAAGAAATCTTCATACTTCTGAGGCATCCAACATAACAGGGAGCAGGTATATTTAATGCATCCTCTCGTGCCCGGTGTGTATCCCCTACGCCTTGGCACTGCTACGCATGCAGGTACTCCGCTATCACGGAATGACTTGCAACTACCATGTCACTGCCTGTCCACCTGTTCCTCGTTGGGGAATACGGCACATTTGGGACGGAGCTTTTGGCTGCATGCGCACAAGCGCAGCATCCTGTTCAGCTTCACCCAATTGGTGCTTCTAAAACTGAATGGCGTGTTGTAGCACAACAGCAAGGTGTTTTAGCACCCACGGCTGTGCTTATTCTTTCTTCGAAAGCACCCGTTTCAACATTTTCAGCCTTACCACTGCCTGTACTCGTTGTTTCTGGCCAAGCGGCCGCGTTCAAGGGAGACGAGAACAGAGAGGTTCTACAGTGTGCGCCACATGATCTCGCACGTGCACTTGCTGTATTGTTCACCCGTGCGCAAGCAGCATACGCCGCGCATTATCCGGTACCTGTTGCTCCGGCTCGTCGTACACGTGCCATGCGGTCTCGATTAGCTGCGCGGGTACTCGACGTGCAGCAGGATGCCTCCCTGCTCTCAGAGATGAGTCATGAGATTCGGACTCCGCTCACTACCATATTAGGGTTTGCCGACGTGCTTGCTCATAGCCTCGAAGGCGAGCAACGTATGCTCGCGGAAATGATCACCCAAGGAGGGCAACGCCTCTCGGATATTATCAATTCCGTCCTCGATTTTGCGCGTATTGATGCGGGCCATGCCGCGTTGCAACTCAATCGGACCGATGTAGCTGCCGAAGTAGCTGAGGTAGTAAGCTTTTTTGTACCGCAAGCGATGGCAAAAGGTCTTGACCTGCGTGTGATACCTCCTGCCACTCCTACTTGGGCCGATATTGATTCCGCTATGCTGGTGCGGATCCTCAATAATTTAGTTGGGAATGCGCTCAAGTTCACCGAGGTCGGGCATGTACACGTACGCGTGACGGCCACAACTGCGGCAATCACACTTCACGTGGAAGACACGGGCAAGGGTATTGATGCGAGTTTCTTGCCCTCGCTTTTCCAAGCGTACCGCCAAGGTCCAGAGAACTCGCTGGGCAGCGGGTTAGGACTGGCCATTACACGGCGTCTCGTGCATATGGCAGGCGGGCAAATCAGCGTGCACAGTATGCCTGGTGAGGGGACCATCTTCACCGTTATATTGCCACGCTATATAGAGAGCCCGCGTTTCGTTGAGGCCCCCACGCAAGAACTTACGGCACCAGCCAACTTACCACCGCATGGTACTTCGGGCTCGTCTTTACCGCATTACGGCAACAACAAGGCAACCCCACACATGCAGCACTAGCGTACAGCGTCGATGGCTGCACAAGCTTGGGCCAGCCGCTCGCTTGGCGTACCTGCTACACGCGTCCAGTGTGCTTGGACTGCTTCCAGCATGGCAAGCATCTGTGGCTGGATGGCTGCGCGCACCTCAGCACCGTCGCGTTGGCCGGGGTCTGGAGTCCACGGTATGGCGACATCGGCAAGCAGGTAAAGGGCGGCGCGATGGGTGTGGGCGAGTGTTTCCACCTCGGGCGGGCAATGGCCGAAGTAGTAGCGGCTGTACACGACTGTCGAGAGGAGATCGGTGTCGAGAATGAGTAGGTTGTTTGCCGTTTCCCGTGCTGCTTCGACGCTGGCAAGGTGCCCGGCGGCAATATAGGGTACGTCGGCGAGGCGAGGGGCACGCTGCGTGCGTGCTACAAAGCCGCGCACGTATTCTGGCACCCAAGCCGTGCCATAATGATCAGCAAGCGATTTGGCTAGTGTGGTTTTGCCGGTAGATTCGGCACCAATTAGGACGACGGTGAGCATGGCATATGAAAAAGCAGGGCAAACCGGCAGCTTTGCACTGCATGGATTAGCCACAGGTTTCCTGCACGGAATAGGATGCTTTAGACTACCAATTCTCATACGGAATCCGTTACTTCTTCGCCCACGTTTTGTGCTATCAGATCCGTTCTCGCTGCTATGTCCTATATCCTCGCACTCGACCAAGGCACCACCAGTTCACGCGCCATTGTTTTCGATCAACAAGGGCGCATCCATGCGGTTGCTCAGCAAGAGTTTGAACAAATCTTTCCGAAGCTAGGTTGGGTGGAACATAACGCGCAAGAAATTTGGTCAACACAGGCAGGTGTGATGGCGCAGGCTATGAGCAAAGCCAATCTGAGTGCGCGCGACATTGCGGGGATCGGCATCACAAACCAGCGCGAGACGGCCGTTGTGTGGGATCGGCGAACAGGTGAGCCGATCCACAATGCCATCGTCTGGCAAGACCGCCGCACGGCTGGGTTTTGCGATGAACTCAAGGCGGCAGGCCACGCCGAGCGTTTCCGCGAGAAGTCCGGCCTCGTCGTCGATGCGTACTTCTCAGGCACCAAAGTCCGCTGGCTGCTCAACAATGTGGAGGGCGCGCGTGCCAAGGCCGAGGCTGGTGACCTTGCTTTTGGCACCATCGACACGTGGCTCATCTGGAAACTAACTGGCGGCAAGGTACACGTCACGGACGTGAGTAATGCTTCGCGCACACTGCTGTACAACATCCACACAGGTGACTGGGACGACGAACTGTTGCAGTTGCTCGATGTGCCACGCAGCATCTTGCCCGAGGTGCGTGCCTCCAGTGAGGTGTACGGCCACACGGTGGGCGATGTCGTCCCTAAAGGCGTCGCCATCGCAGGCATCGCAGGCGACCAGCAGGCGGCACTCTTTGGTCAGCAATGCACCCAGCCCGGCATGGTGAAGAACACCTACGGGACAGGCTGTTTCATGTTAATGCATACGGGA
>CAYYHN010000478.1:4081-4306 GCA_964471245.1 uncultured Rhodothermaceae bacterium
GCTTCATGCTGATGAACACCGGCACTGAGGCCATGCCGTCGGCCAACAATCTGCTGACGACGGTTGCTTGGAAGCTAAACGGCGAGACGACATACGCGCTCGAAGGTAGCGTCTTCATTGCTGGAGCCGTGGTACAGTGGCTCCGCGATGGCCTCGGCATCATCCAGAACTCCTCGGATGTGGAAGCCTTAGCTGCCAGCGTTCCCGATAACGGCGGCACATACC
>CAYYHN010000479.1:0-4306 GCA_964471245.1 uncultured Rhodothermaceae bacterium
GGCTACACGCGGCCCTGCGTTGAACCCACTTCTGGGCGCGACGGCACGGCTGCTCTTGCTCTACAGCCTGCTATTTTCTGTGGGATGGATTTTGGGATGAGGGAAAATATGGACACGACGCTGAAGGTGTTTCGATACGCTGTGCCCTTTACTGTGCCGATTGGCTTGAAGGGCATGGCCTACGCAGAACGGAACGGCCTGCTTGTTGGCTTGCACCATGCGGATGGCCACCAAGGTTGGGGAGAGGTTGCGCCGCTTCCGGGCTTTAGCCTAGAGACTCTAGCTGAAGCAGAAGCCGCCGTGTGGGCTTGGCACGATGGCACGTTGAAGCTACGAGACACACCACCGTCTGTACGGTTTGGGGTCGAGTCGGCGAAGGCTGAGTTGGAATCTCGTATGCTAGGAACGACACTAGCGCATGTCTGGGGAAACGAGCCGCGTGCTTCTGTGTCGCTCAACGCGCTCATTCTTCCCAATGCTGACCTCGCATCCGAAGCACAGCGTGTGCTCAATGCCGGTTATCGCGCCGTCAAGCTTAAGGTAGGGCGTAGCGAGGTCGATGAGGACATCCGGCGTGTACGCACACTCGATGACGCCTTCGGAGGCCGCGTGGCGCTTCGTCTGGATGCCAACCGTGCATGGTCATACAACGAGGCTCGCCAGTTTGCCGCAGGCGTCCGCAATTGCAGCATTGCTTATCTTGAAGAACCGTTGGCTTCGCCCGAGCAACTCGGCGAGTTGACGCACGCAACGGGATTGCCTGTAGCCCTTGATGAGTCGATACCGGAATTGCTGGCAGCACAGCAGAGCTTAAACCAGATGCGTTTTGCTGTGGCGGTTGTACTGAAGCCGATGCTGCTGGGCGCGCAGGCTACACTCGCCCTCGCCCGCGAAGCTACTCAATTGGGCATGCGCACGGTGATCAGCGCTTCGTATGAAACAGGCGTTGGCATGCGTGCGCTTTTGGCCCTCGCAAGCGTTGTCGGCAAACGGCCTGTTGCGGCGGGTCTGGGTACGTACCGCTATCTCGCCAAAGATACGTTGATGGCACGGCTACCTATTGTTGGCACGGAAGTGCCTGCACACGATGTATTAGCAACCTCATCGATGCTGCGTATCGATAGCTTGGTACCTGTTCAGCAAAGTTGTGGCTAGTGGTTTCGGCGACATACCGTTGTTTATGCCCGACCTGCTTGCGGAGGCTGCACGCGCAAATCCCAATGCGTCTTGCCTTGAATTTGGTACCGTCCGTCTGACGTTTGCTCAGATGGAGGCGTGGGTTGTGGCCGTGGCCGAACTCGTCCAGCAGCAAGGGTGGCAGTCTGGGATTCGGGTAGCATTAGCGTTGCCCAATACACCGGTGCTCCTTGCTTTTTTGACGGCGTGCAGTCGGTTAGGCATTCTGGCGTGTCCCCTCAATCCGCGCGAGCCTGAGGCGATGCGGAATCAGCGCCTAGCCCAACTCGGTACCGCACATCTGCTTGATGCGAGCCATCCACTCGTTGCGCAAGCCGAAAAGCTCTGTTTGGAGGTCGCGCCGATAAAGGCGGGCCGCGTTACTCCGAGACCAATTCCATCGGAGCAGCCCACGACGGTTATTTTTACTTCGGGCAGCACGGGTACACCCAAAGCAGTGGCGCTGCCGTACCGCGCGCATGTCTACAGCGCAGAAGGTGTCAATGCTGCCGTAGAATTGCGCGCAGGAGACCGCTGGCTGCTCGATTTACCGCTGTACCACGTTGGCGGTCTTGCCATCTGGTACCGCTGCCTCATGGCGCGTGCGACCGTTGTGCTACGTGATCCGGCAGAAGATCGCCTCGTCGTGCTCCGATCATCCGCCATCACCCATGCGTCGATGGTTGCTGCGCAATTGCGTTGGGTACTTGATGCGGGCTTGTCTCCACCTGCTACGTTGCGTCACGTATTACTTGGGGGCAGCGCCATTGCGCGATCGCTCTTGGGTGCTGCGAAGGCGGCAGGTTGGCCCGTGCATACTAGCTACGGCATGACGGAGATGGCCTCTACCATCACCATGACGCCCACCCACCCGGAACCACATCATGGCGCTGGACAGCCGTTGGCGCATCGACAGATCGTTGTTGGACTGGATGGGCGCTTGGGCATCGGCGGGCGTACGGCAATGCTTGGATTCATCGAGGAAGGTCAACTGGTGCCTACCTTGGATGCAGGCGGCATCTGGTGGACACGGGATCTCGGTACGATTGACAAGGAAGGAAATGTGCACATCA
Organism: uncultured Rhodothermaceae bacterium; assembly: GCA_964471245.1. Lineage (GTDB taxonomy): Bacteria > Bacteroidota > Rhodothermia > Rhodothermales > CAYYHN01 > CAYYHN01. The sequence continues at coordinate 2,250 of CAYYHN010000479.1, forward strand.
CAGGGCGCATCGACAACATGTTTATTTCAGGCGGGGAGAACGTCCAGCCGGAGCATATCGAACAGGCTGTGCTTGCTTTGGACGGTATGCGGCGCGCCGTCGTAGTGCCTGTCTCGGATGTCACATGGGGCGCACGTCCTGTGGTGTTCGTGGAGCCTTTATCGCTCGCGGAGACAGATGCCATGCAAGCGCACTTGGCTGAACGATTGCCGAAATGGCAGCGTCCGGTCGCATGGCACGCATTTCCTGATGAAAATCCGGAGCAATTCAAAGTAAATCGCACTTTTTTGCAGGCATGGGCTGAAAAAAGCCGAGGTGCAGATTGAGCTTAAAAAAGTAGGTGCGGAGCGCGGCCCACGATACTCCTTCTTGTGAACTTGTGCAGTGGCCTGAATAACACATGGCTCTACAAGTTGCCTCATATCGCTACGCAGTCGCTGTACGTAACCATAGTGTTGCGTAATCGTTTTAGAAAAGTGATTTTCAAGCCGAAACTCTATGAAGAGGCTCAGCTTTGCTCCTCTACATGTTGTGTGGTATCAAGGCAGGCGGAAAGATTTTCCCATCGTGCAGAAGAAATTTCCACACAGCGCATTCCGTCACTAGGTTGAGGCTTCGGAACCGCTTCCGGGCCGGTATACGTCCATGATCAAGATCCAAAAGACCACGTTGGAGGGCGAAAAGGTTCGTTTTGAGCCGCTCCAACTTGTGAACATCCATCAGCACTTTAAGTGGAACAACGACCCGGAGCTGAACCGGTTGGACAGTGAACTGCCGTACAGCAAGGAGTCGTTTGGGGAATTCAAGAAGCGCTTCGAGCGGATGATCTACCATCCTTCGTTTAACAGCCAAGACTTTGAGATCTACGCGGAAGACGACGTCCTCATTGGCATTGCCTACATCGCCAATCTGAGTGACCACAACAAGCATTGCTCAGTGAGCATCACCATCGGCAACCGCGACTATTGGGGCAAAGGCTACGGCCGCGATGCGCTGCGTTTAGTGCTCCGATACTGCTTCGATACATTAGAAATGCACCGGGTAGATACAGAGTTGTTCTCGTTTAATGACGCGTGGAAGCGTCTTGTCTTATGGGCAGGCTTTCACCAAGATGGTGTCATGCGCGATTATCTTTTTCGTGATGGACAGTACTGGGATAAGGAAGTCTACGCTATGCTTGAGCCTGAATACCGTGCCCAAGTGGGGCCACGTACTGTATTCTAGATGACTGAACATCCTACGTGCACCGTTCAAAGGTGTGTCCTGTGTGTGGGCACACCTTTTTTCGTTCCTATGCATTTTCAAATGGGCTCACAACGAAAAAAGGCGCTTCCTACAAAGTGGAAGCGCCTTGCATATGAAGCATGTGCGTCGCTATTCATCGTCTAGGCGGAACCAGCCCAGTCCGGGGCCATTAGGGTTGCCACCGTTGCTCCAGCGCGGGCTCGTGGAAGGAGTCGGGCGGTGCGTACTGGTGCGGTGTACTCCGGCGTGATGGACCGTGGGGCGATGCACACTTGGTCGATGACCGGGGCGGTCGGGGGGCGGAAAGCCTGCTGTGTGCAGGGCTTCACGTTGCAACCAGAAGACAAGAATGTCATCACCAAATGTTTTTTCTTCGCTGTGAAACAGTACCGAGTCAAGCAGCGATTTAACGGGGTCCGGGCGATGGAATGCCTTTGCTGAAAAGTACATAAGTCCTTGCTCGCCGACCATGTCTCCACTTTCGAGGCGCTGTTCGAGCAAGCCGTCCGTGTAGGTTAGCAGAGCACTGTCCGGAGGAATCTCAAAGGACGCATCTTGGAAGTCTGCACCGGGGTCGAGACCAAGGATAAGATCACTTTCGGCTACGATCCGAGGACCGTCGCGCATCACAAGGATTGGGCGGCAATGGCCAGCATTGGCATATGTAATCCGATTTTCGGCAATATCGTAGCGCATTAGTAGCATCGATGCAAACGTTTCACCCATGGTGGCATCGTTGTGCAACAACGTGTTCACGCGGTTCAGAATCGCTGCTGGAGAGCGTGTATCGAGCACCATGCTATGGATGGTGC
>CAYYHN010000480.1:0-4305 GCA_964471245.1 uncultured Rhodothermaceae bacterium
CCTACAACAGCGCCACAGAGTATGCGGCTAGGTTCGTACCTGATGGCAACGGCCCCACATTTGTTTCGACACGAACCGGCGAGAACGGCGTCGACCACCATGGCAGCGTTCGCTGGTCGCTGTACCACCTGACGCAGGATGAGGGCAAGGTCAGCGACTATGCCTTTTCATATGATGGGCAATGGATTGCTTACACTTCCGATGCGTCAGGTGCGTCTCAGATTTACATGATGCAAGCCGATGGCAGGCAAAAGCGCCGCATCACCTACCTCGGTGTGCCAACGTTCTACCCGTGGTTCACGCGCGATGGCGACCACCTTGTCTTCCATTACCGTGATGGCAACGACACCCATCTTGCGCTTATGAACCTGCCCTCGCAGCAGGTTACCTCGCTCACCGCCGATCATTTTCAGCCGCTTACCTTCCCTGAAAATCTGAAAATCGCCTTCACGTCCTACCGCGGGGGCTCTGCAGATATCTACTTCATCGACCCAGACGGTGCCAACCTCACACAGATTACCACAACAAGCGACGATAATAGCTATGCCGAACGGCTTGACGATGGACGCACGCTACGCTTCTTCCGCTCGCAGAACCGCCGCAACTTTCGCAAGTACCTGCGCGACCTTGCAACGGGGACGGAACGTCTCTATGAAGACCAGCCGTTAGTTGAAGGTGACCTCGATCGCGTGTTTAACGCCGACTCCTCGCTGGTCGCGTTCCGTAAGAACGTCGATGATGTGCTTGAATGGTTTATCGGCGTACCCGGAAGCAATACGTATGCCCAGATTACACAGAACGGAGTCAATCGGGAACCCGCCCTGCTTCCCAATGGCGTCTGGTCAAGTAGTGGGACGCAATTTGCTTACCTCAATGGAGCAGACTACTACAACCTCTTCCTTAAAGTCTACGACACCGCTGATGGTAGCACACGCATTCACACAGACCGCGGCTACATGAACTCAGGCATGAAATGGTCGCGTGACGATGCGCACATCTTCTTGAATGCATCAACGCGCGAAGGCAACTACGAGTTGTGGGTCGTTGACCTCGATACGCGGGAGATGACACAACTCACATCCACCCCAACTTCGGGCAACATCCACTTCGACATCTCGCCTGATGGCCAATATCTCGTCTTTGAGTCGCAGCGGGATTCCATCGTCGAGGACCAAGCTTGGAACAGCGAGATCTATGTCATGCGCATCGATGGTACCCAGCAGATCCGCCTCACCAACCACCCAAACTTTGACGGCCGCCCCATCTGGTTTCCCTTACCAGAGTATCGCACCGAAGGTCAGTAGCAAGGCCACCTAGGAAACTCCTAAGCGCAGTCTATTTTTCACTCGCCTCGCCGGTACCAATATGGTTTGAAGCACAAAGCAAGTCCCTTATGAATCAGGACCCTTCGGAAACGTCAACAGTAGCGCGCTTTGTGGGGTGTATGGTGACTTGATGTTGCGGTACGGGGAGTGTGAAATAAAACCGTGCTCCTGCGCCGTAGGTACTTTCCACGCCAACCTCGCCGCCGTGCTGCTCGACCAATTTCCGCACAATGTATAAGCCAAGGCCTGTTGCATGCTCTCCCCCAGTTGGGTGGGCACTTAGGCGCTGCAACTTACCAAATACATTGCTGTGGTCCTCTTCCGTCAAACCCGGGCCACTATCCTTCACATTGAACCGCACCACATCATCCGTTAACTCCCACCATACGCGGACCTCCGTGTTGAGCGACGAATATTTGATCGCATTTGAGATCAGATTATCCAACACACGCTGCAACGATGACACGTCTGCCTCGACCATGGGTACAGACTCAGCGCTGTAGTTGATGGCGATTCCTTTGCTTTCGGCTCTCCCTTGGTTCCAGCGCAGCACCATCGCCGTCGCTTGGTTTAGGTCAACTGGCTCCAAATGCAAGTCCCGCCGCTGACCTAATCGCTGCGAGTCGAGCAATTCAATGATGATCTGATGCATCTGGCTGGCAGAGGACTGGATGAGGTCGAGTTGTTCGTGTAATTCAGCCTTGCCTTGAAACGATGGAACATCAGCCAGATTCCGGAGAACGAGGTCGGCAATGCCGAGAATGCCACCAAGAGGATTTTTGAGGTCGTGGGAGGTGATACCAAGGATTTCGGTGTTCTGCCTGAGGGCTTCTTGGAGATTAAGGGATTGGCGTTCGAGGGCTCTGTTGGTCCGATTTAACTCCTCATTCGTCCATGTCAGTTCGTCGTTGGCGTCAGTCAGGTTCGTATTGGCGACCTCTAGTTCGGCTTTGCTCTGCTCTAGGTCTTCGGTATGCTGTGCCACAAGCGAAGCAAGCACCTGTTTCTGCCGCTCGAGTTTCCGCGTCCGACGCCAACCATACGCATAAGCCATTCCTCCAATAGCAGATACGCCCATTATTAGGTAGACAAGGTATGCCCACACCGTTCGGTGCCAAGGGGGCAGTACTTTAAATGAAAATGCACTTGGCGTACTCAACACGCCGTCCACATTGCGGGCTTGCACTTCGAACGTATAGGTGCCTTCGAGCAGGTTCGTATAGTCCCGCGTGGTTTCGGATGTCCAGTCGTTCCACTCGCTTTCGTAAGGTGCTAACCGGTAACGATACTGCGTACTTTCCGTGCTTTCGAAGGTAGTTGCTCCTGCAGTAAAGCGAAGCGCGGTAATCTCGGGTGCGAGCACGGTGGGGACTAGCGCTGCGTTCACTGTACCGCCGAACAGTAGTGAATCGGTACGCTGCGTAGCGACCCGGCGTACACGGGCTTCGAACGGAATTGCTGCGGGCACTTCGAATGCACCGGCATAGCGCACCAAGCCCTTGGTGGTAGCCATCCACATCGCATCAGATTCACGCAGAAAAGCTGCTACACGCTTGTTGCCTAAGCGGCCAAAAGGTGAGGTCGTGACATTACCAAACCTTGCAACATCGCGCTGCATCATGCCTATCCCACCCTCACTAAAGGCCAACCAAAGATTACCCGCATCATCTTGGATCGCCCGTGAAGGCGTTCGCCCTTGGTTATCGGCGGCTACTGCTTGCTGTAGTGCTTCAATGGGGGCGATGGCATCTGTTTCGGGGTCTATCTGAATAAATCCATCGCGGGAGGTAAACGCCCTACGGCCATCGAACGAAAAGAAGCGACTACTACTTCCTGGCCAGCCTTCCTCTTGGGTGAACGTGCGAACCGAAGAGAGGCTATCGGGATGAGCATGGATGGCAACTTTAGTCAAGCGGTCAATGCCAATTGCCCACAAATGCGCCGTACCTGTCACAGGCTCGACTTCCAACGTCATTACACGAATTGTCTGGCCGATGACATCGTAGCGTGTCCGATAGGATGGGCTGGTGGCATCTTGGCTAAAATCGAGGATTCCAAGGCCATTGACGGTGCCAAGGTAAACGTGATCGGGGAATGCATCGGGGACGACGATGCTATAGATGCCCGGCATGTCCCACATTTGCACATCCCCTTGCGCATCGACCTGGACAATTCCTTGATTGCATCCTGCAAGCAGACGGTCTCGGTAAACCGCAATGGAAGGGCACGTTCGGCGTCCTTCCCCAACTTGCTCAAAACGCGCGCTGTTGCCTAGGGTGTCTCCCGGCACCATGCGAAACAGTCCAAAGGACGTAGTCGCATAGAGCGTATCCCTAAACCGCGCCACGCCCGATACAGAACCGAGTAACCCCTGTTGCTCCGTAAACTCCGTCAGCGGTGCCGACATGGAAATACGTGAGAGACCGTTGTTTAAGCCAAGCCAAACGCCGTGTTCGGCATCCACGTAAAGCCCAAATACCGTCTCGTCGCGTAGGCCATCTTCCTTGCGCAATATTTGGTCGAGGGTGCCATCCGTATGCAATAGGTATAACCCATCGTAGATGGTACCAACAGCAAGGCGCCCATCGGGCAGCAGGGTTGCTTTATACGCAATAGCCTTGCCTAAGCGAGCGTTCACATCAGTATTTAGCGGGGCACATGCCAGCGATATGGCTAGCGAACACCTGAAGACACCTTGATTGCGCGATACAACCCAAGCGGTTGTGTCGTTTGGGGTAATGAATTCTATCGCACGATAATTCCCAAAGTCCTCGCCCCCCGGCACGGGCTCGAAGGTGCCACCTTCATATTTCAGTAGGGCCCCCGTTGCAACTTCGACGAGGGCAACCGTATCGAAGGCTCGGTGCAACACATCGAAGGTTCCTATGGCAGCCCAGACTTCTAGCGGTTGCTCTGAGGGCTTGCCATCTTCCGCCAGTGGTAAGCGGAATACATACTGGTTGGACTGAAAAAACACAGC
>CAYYHN010000481.1:0-4299 GCA_964471245.1 uncultured Rhodothermaceae bacterium
GTAAACTCGTGTTCAATACAGCTTGATCGTGCGCGATATTGAACACGAGTTTACCGATTTGTACACCTTCAGTGGTGCACAAATCGGTAAACTCGTGTTCAATATCGCGCACGATCAAGCTGTATTGGTATTGCGCAGCCACAAAGCGATGCTGACCGTTAAGGTCACTGATCCCAAGCGCCTTCATGAGTTGCCACGCCTTGAAGTTTGAGACGCCGATGTAGCGCACCTTGCCCGAGGTAACCAAGTCATCGAATGCACGTAGCGACTCGTCGATAGGCGTCAGCGGATCGATGGCGTGCATGTAGTACAGATCGATGTAATCTGTCCTCAAGCGACGCAAACTTGCCTCAACAGCCTGCATGATGTGGTGACGCGAAAGGCCTTGTGCATTGCGGTCTTTTCCAGTCGGAAAACGCACTTTAGTCGCCAGCACCACGTTGGAGCGGCGTTCTTGCAACGTCTCACCTACGATTTCTTCCGAACGCCCTCCAGCGTACACATTCGCCGTGTCAATGTGGTTGCCCCCGGCATCAAGGTAGCGATTGATCATCGTCCTTGCGACATCAGCGGGCGTCGAGCGGGGGCTGTCTTCGCCGAAGATCATCGTGCCTAACGCGAGGTCGGAAACAAGCAGGCCAGACTGGCCTAAGCGGTTGTATTTCATAGTCAGGTCGTAGGGGGAAATCGGTTGAGCAGCGCTGTTATCAGGTCGCGCTGGCTTGGGTCTAATTGGGGATGGTGCTGCACTTGCTCGAGTAATGGCGCAGCGATATCGAACGCCCCAAGATACGTGGTTGCAACGGCGGCAACGTAAAGACCGATCAAGTTTCCCGGCGAAAGTCGCAGGCTGCGTTCTGCGAACAGCACGGCCTGATGCCATTTATCGGCCGCCAAGGCAATCTGTGCGCGCTTCACGTACATCGTGGTCACGATCTCCCTGCTCAGGTGGAGTTCCGCACCTAAGTCGAACGCACGGGCCAAAGCGGCATCCGCTTCCCCATCACGATGGAGGGCCTTGTACGTCACGCCAAGTTGGTAGGCCCAGTACGGATCGTTTGGCGCATCGCGCACCGCAGCTTCCAGCATCCGCACATTGCGCTCCGCCCGCGAGGTACCCTGGGCAAGGGGCTGCTGATATCCATAGTGCATCAGCACCAAGTCCGTTTCACCAAGCACTCCGCCTGTGCGCTGGATCGACGGCCAGACTTGCTCGTGGATACGACCCGTATATCGATGCCCTGCATGGTTGCGGAACAACCGCACGATGCGCAACTCGGTGTATTGCTCCAAACTGCCTTCGGGTGACAAGTCGCGTCGAACCACGGACAAGGCATCGGCAACCCGACCTTCGATGGTGTTGCGCAGTTTTGCACGTGCGTCATCCGAGAGCGCTTCGTCGGCGTCCATGACGAGGATCCAATCGCCCGTAGCAGCTTCCAAGCTCACATTTCGTGCGGCGGAGAAGTCATCGCACCATGCGAAGCCAATGACTTGTGCGCCTGCTTGCGCGGCAATGCGCGGCGTTGCATCAACCGAGCCCGTGTCAACCACGATCATCTCGTCCACAACACCACGGACACTGGCGAGGCAGCGGGGCAACATTGCCGCTTCATCGCGGACGATCATGCACAGACTAAGCTTCATGCAGAGAGACTGGGTATACGAAACTACGCAGACGCCTTTGCTCGAATACATTCGATACAAACATCGTCCTTATGGACGGAAAGACGCTCCGTCCGTTCCCAATCGCAATCCAATGAACGTGATGTGCCTAAACAGTTTCTCCGAGTAGCGTCGAGGTCACGAGTGAGGTTGTCGATCCTTTATAAGAATTTTCTCTTTTATTGCATCCCGGGTTCGAACCTCCCATCCTGTGCGCTTGGGTTTCATCAAACGCTGTACGGTTTTCATCATCATAGCACGTGAAAATGGCTTACCAAGATATTCGGTAAACCCTGCTTCGATGAATCGCTCGCGATCGCCAGGCAATGCGTAAGCTGTGAGGGCAATGATTGGAGTTGTCGCGTAGGTATCCATCAAGCGCATGCGTTGCAAGACATCCACACCGGTCATGCCCTTCCCAAGGTTGATGTCTAGTAATACGAGGTCATAGATTTGTGCAGCAGACGCTTCTAGTCCCGCTTGAGCAGTGCTGGTAACAACAATGTCATAGCCGTCTTTGAAATAGTGCCGTAGCAAGACATGCATGTCTGGATTATCATCAACAACCAACACCTTCCTTCTTGGCTGCGCATCCTTTTTGGGTAATGGAGAAACCAAAATTTCTTGTTTCCGCTTCAAGCTGTCGCTCCCAAAGCCAACAATTTCTGCGACCGTCTTTTTTACAGCCTTCAGACGGGGCAAAACAACTGTAAATGAACTGCCTTTCCCTTTTTGCGACTGCACGCTGATACGTCCGTCCATCAGTTCTACGAGCCGATGCGTAATGTAGAGGCCAAGCCCCATGCCCTCATGACTTCGCGTCAACCCAAAGCCTTCTTGCCTGAATTCGGAAAACAGATGAGGCAAAAAGTTTTCGCTGATGCCAATTCCAGAATCCGTGACATCTATACTCACCTCATCGCCTGCTCCGACAACGCTCACTACAATTTCGCCTACTTCTGTAAACTTAATCGCGTTAGAGATAAGATTGGAAAGAATACGATCCAAGCATACTCGGTCAGCATAAGCCTCAATTTCGGAATCGAAGCTACCTAACTTGAGAATGAGCCCCTTCTCCTTAGCTGCATTTTGCAGGGTAGTCACTTTCTCCTGTACATCATAACTGATATTTAGCACCTCTCGATTAATCTCGATATTGCCCGATTCCAGCATGGATAGATCCAGAATGGAATTCAGTGTATCGAGGAGGCGCTTGCCATTTCGTTCGATGTAAGAAACGAAGCGTTGCTGCTTTTGCGGGACTTCTTGCATCAACACAGAGGCAAACCCAATAATTGCAGCCAAGGGCGTCCGAATCTCATGGCTGAGGTTCTCCAAAAAGGATGACTTGAGGTTGTTCAAGTCTTCAGCAGCCTTCCGAGAGGCGATCAACTCTGCCTCATAGCTTTTTGCTTCCGTGATATCGCGGATTGCAGCCACCCAATGCCCTTCCCCCTCAAAAGGCACATAGCTCATCTTCACCTCGACTGCGACGGATTCACCAATTCGGGTACAAAAAACCGTCTCAGCTGTTTTTGACGGTGCTGCCTGGCTGTTTTCGTAATGCTCGGACCAGATTGCTCTGGTCAAGTCTGGTTGGATATGGAAGATTGCCTGCTGGAGCAGGTCCTCGTAGGAATACTTGAGCAGGGAACAAGCCGCCTCGTTGGCATATGTTACACGGCCATTCGTGTCAAACCACAACATGGCTTGCGGTGCGTGATCTACGGCATGCTGCGTGAGGTGTAAATCGCGATCGGCTTGGCGGCGTTCGGTAATGTCCTGTACCGTACACAAAAACTTGATCGCTCCTGTGGGTTCGTGGATTTCTAACCGACGGGTAGTCTCGCGAAACCAGCGCATGCCATAGGAATGTGTTCGCAAGCGGACATCACAGGTAATGGTGTCCTCAGTCGTTAATTTGGCACGTGCTTCTTTGAGGCGTAGTTGGTCCTGTTGAATGACAAGCCCGCACAAACCACCCATGTTGTAAAGCGCTTCCGCATCAAAGCCTGTAGCTTTCTTGTAGCGGCCTGCCAGCCATGTAAGTCGACTTTGTCCATCTTGGCCGAGCCAAGCTTCATAGACGAAGTCCGACGTCATCTCTGCAATCGTCCGATAGCGTACCTCATCCCGCTGTACTTGCAGTGGCGGACGTTGATGTTTTCCTGCTGTAGTAGCGTTCGTATCAACACGATTCATCCTCAATCTCCTGCGTTGACAAACGCAATACACGAGCTTTTACAATACAGCCGGGGCAGCCAAGTGAGCAACATCAAAGTATCGGCTGATCCGCTACTTCTGTTATGGGGCTTGCTCGGCTATCCCGCTGGGAATTTCCCCTATTCCGTTGAAAGGATGTCACCATCCTGTGGCACATGCCTTGCTTTGATCCATGGAATCGATTATGCCAAAAAGCATACGAATGCGAATTTTTGCGTCTGGCTCCTTATGTTCTGGCACCTTTCTCCTGCCCGACCTGACTGCTTATGCGACCGATGCTCATAGTCTTAGGTGTGCTCGTTATCCTCGTGCTCATCTTTCTGCTGGGTCCCCGTCCGCACGTTGACATCCCCACGACACCTCCATCCTTGCCAACGGATCTTGACACCTTTCTGTCTGAGGCAGAGGCTG
>CAYYHN010000482.1:0-4296 GCA_964471245.1 uncultured Rhodothermaceae bacterium
TCATCCTCTAACCATCGATGCAGCAGGCAGCCTATGGGTACTCACCAACAGTGCAGATGGTACCCGGTTGCATCAGTATACCGAGGACAGCTTCGCTCCCCGTACGCTGCCTCCAGACCTTGGCTCCATCGATGTCATACATGCTGATGCCAATCAGCGAATTTGGCTCGGCGGCAGCGCGCTCAGCTATTTCGACACGCAGACTGAGCGCGTCGTACGTGTCGCAGGCCTTCCAGCTGACGCGCACATCCGCAGCCTCTGGCACGATCAGCAGGGCACACTATGGATCGGCACAGAAACAGCGCTGCATCGCTATCAGCCTGCAAGTGGCCAATGGACGACGGATATCCTTGACCAATCCAGCACAGCCGACCTCGGCAACTTTGTGCGGGTGCTGTTCGAGGACCGCGTCGGCACACTTTGGATAGGGACGCATGCGCGGCTCCATCGCTACGACAGGTACATCAAGGCTTTCGCCAACATCAACACGTCCACAGGTCTCCCAGCGACGCCAGGTGGCAGCATGATTATGGCCATGCATGCGGAGGCCGATGGTGGTTTATGGCTGGGCACGCTCGGCAGTGGGCTGCTGCATCAAGCAGCCCCCGAAGCTGCATTCCAGTCATATCGCCACGAGGCCTCAGATAGCAACAGTATCCCAGACGACGTGGTGTGGGCGGTCTTACCCGTGGATGCTGCCTACACGTGGGTTGCAACGAGCAAGGGCCTTGCGCGCCTTGATGTTGGCACTGGCCGCTTCACTCGCATTGACCTTCCCTATAGCTCGCACAATCCCATCCTGTATGCGCTACGCCTTGCCTCCGATGGTACGCTCTGGGTCACAGGTGCCGAAGATCTCTATCAACTCGACGCGACAACTGGCCGCTTGCTCAAGCATATCACCCTCTACCAACAGGTCCCCGGCCACCTCGAACTTCACCTACAAGAAACGGTCGCCACCGGCCCAAACACTTTGTGGATCGCCAGTCTCACCGCTGGACTGCTGCGCTACGATCTTCCGACAGGCAACATCACCGCTTACCCCTTCGGGACTGATGCGCCCGAAAGCCTCCGAGGCACGGCCGTCTACGACCTGCTGCAGGCGGCAGACAGCAGCTTGTGGCTGGGCACCAACATGGGGCTGAGCCACTTCGATATCGCCTCCGCAACGTTCACCCACTTCGACACACCCGAGGGCGGACCGGGCACCGTGGTCTATAGCGTCTTACCCGAGCACGCCGAAACGGATGAGCGTTGGGCGCGCCTGTGGCTCGGCACCGACCGTGGCCTGGTGGCTTATGATCTCGCATCTCAACGCTTTCGCAGCTATGACTTAGCCGACGGGATTGGCAACCTTGAATACAACCGCAAGGCAGCAACGCATACCTCAGATGGAACGCTCCTTTTCGGTGGGATCAACGGCATCACGCGATTCGTCCCATCACAGATTCAGTCCAATCCTCATGCCCCACCGGTTTTGGTGCAACATGTGGAAGTTGCCAACCGCGATACGACGCGGATGCTGTTTCCTGCGGCTTTTTCGGATGAGCCGCTGATGCTTAATTACCGCGACTACGCCTTCTCCTTTGCGTTCACGGCCCTGAACTACACCAATTCGCAGCAAAACCAATACGCCTTCATGCTCGAGGGCTACGATGCTCGTTGGCGCGAAGCCAAAGACACGAGGCAAGCGAGCTATACCAACATCCCGCCGGGCTCCTACACATTCCGCGTGCGCGCAGCCAACAACGACGGCGTCTGGAACGACGTAGGCACGGCCCTTCCACTCGTCATCCAGCCACCGTACTGGCAAACGTGGTGGTTCCGAACGCTCGTACTATGTGGCATCCTTGCCATCCTCACGGCCGGATACCGCTACCGCATTGCCCAACTCTTGCACATGGAGCGCATGCGCCTACGCATCGCTAGTGATTTGCACGATGATATTGGAAGCAAACTGAGTAGCATCGCCTTGCTGACAGAGCGCGTCGGCCGCAACCAAGCGCTAAGCCAACGCGATCAACGGCGCCTCGGGCAAGTGAGTCAGGCGGCGCGGGAGATGGTCGGCACCCTGCGCGACATCATCTGGCTCGTCAGCCCCGACCATGACCTCGCCGGCGACCTTGTGGAGCGCTTGCGCACCATCGCCATGACTATGCTCGAAGACGCCCACGTCACCGTCGACGCGGACGTGCGCAGTAGCAACCGCCTGTCGATGGAGATACGGCGGCAGGTCTTCCTCGTATACCGCGAGGCTTTGCACAATATTGTGCGACATGCAGAAGCAACAACCATCGTCATTACCCTCCGGCAAAACGGATCCGACCTTATACTTACCCTTGAGGATGATGGCCGCGGCTTCGATGTGGCAGCGCAACACGCCGGGCATGGCTTGCGGAGCATGCGCCTACGCGCCGATCAGCTTGGCGGCACCCTCGACATGACGAGCCAAACCGAACAAGGTACCCGTCTGAGCCTTTCCGTCCCCCTAAAATGACGCGTTTGCGCGATGTTGTAAGGCTACACGATCATGTTTTCTTGTACTCCCGTTAGTGTATCCTAACCGCCTAGCATCGCGCAGCCTACCCATGCCTAGCAGCCCACCTGTCCTCGTTTGGGTCGTAGAAGATGACCCGCTGTTTCGCGAAACCGTGCAAGATGTCGTGGATGAGGCACCGGGTATGGTCTGCCCGTATGCCTTTGGCTCATGCGAAGCCGCTTTGGAAGCCATCCAAGCGCAAGATGCGCCGAACGTCATCCTCATGGACCTTGGCCTGCCCGGCATGAGCGGCCTTGAGGGCATCCGAAAGATTCGCGCGCTATCGCCCATCACCGACATCGTCGTACTGACCGTGCACGAGGACAGCGATAAGATCTTTCAGGCGATCTGCGGCGGGGCATCGGGCTACTTGCTCAAGCCGTCATCGGAGGAACGCATCGTAGAAGCCGTCCGCACAGCAAGCGGTGGCGGGGCCACAATCAACCCGAAGATTGCCCGTAAGGTGCTCTCTATGTTTGCACAAGTGCAAGCTGTAGAGCCCAAGACAGAGTACGGCCTGACGCCGCGTGAGCAAGAAGTGCTGCAGCACATGGTCGCGGGCATGACCAAGAAGGCGATGGCCGAGAAGCTCTTTGTCAGCTTTCACACCATCGACCGGCACATCCGCAACGTGTATGCGAAGCTCCATGTGCACACGCGCGGCAGCGCCGTGGCCAAAGCCGTGCGGGAAGGCTTGGTTTGATAGCGATAGCTACAAACGCTGAATCTCGCTGTCCATCCATGCTGTGCGGAAACTCAGGAAGTCTTTCAGGCTCTGAATGCTGGCGTTGTAATCGACGGAAACGGCGTTCCAGCGTTGGTAGTTGCGGGTAATGGCACCGTTGTCGGTCAGGTAGTTGGCCGTCTCGTCTACGAGGCCGAGGATGGCGTCGGTGCTGAGGGCACCTGCGCGGAGTTCTGACCATCGCGTTTTCAGGGCTTCGCGGAACAGCGGGTCTTCCATCAGGCGCGGCCACCAGAACGGCATCATCCACGCATCGCCGCTGACGTATTGGTTGTAGTTGATGACCCAGTCGTCGAACGGAATGCGGTCGCCGGTGTCGTAGCCGATGTTCAAATCCCAGATTGGTCCCATAGCTAATTTGCCGCCCCGCGCTTTCTGCAAGAAAGTACTTAATCGGTAGCCGTCCACGTTGCGGACCAGTTCATTCAGCAGGAAGTAGTCGACAAAAGTGCTGAGGTCGATGTAGTCGGTATAGGTCCGATCGGACGTACTGAAGTCATCGGTCAGCAAAGCCGTCTCAAACGCCGTGATGTAGTCTTGGATATAGCGTTTCTGTGCGTCGTTGATATCTTCCGGATCGGGGTATTCGTACAGAAAATACGTCTCCAAAGGCATCTGGCTGTGGTACGGCGCACCATACGGCGCGAAGTCGAGTGAGTCACCAAACACCGAGTAGATCGACCGGAAACTGATATCGGACGTGTACACAGCGTCATCCGACCAGTTGTCGTTGAAGTATTCCAAGGGCTGCCCAATGTTGGCGTTACCGCCCGTGGTCTTGTCGATTTTCAGGACGTAGCCACCGGTCAGGTCTTCGCCGTCGGTCACGTCGGGCCGGAGCCGTTGCACATCGATGCGGTCGCCATCGCGCTTGAGCTTTTCCATGAAGACGTACACACCAAGGTATTCGTCATTGATAGCGAGTTCGACGAACTGCGTCCTGCTGGCGTAGCGGCCGATGCTATTGGAGAGTTGGTAGCCGAGGTAGTGGTACATCAGTGTGCGGTCGAAG
>CAYYHN010000483.1:0-3350 GCA_964471245.1 uncultured Rhodothermaceae bacterium
GAGGAGACGCTCGACAAATTCAGCAGGCACGTGCCCTTCGATGACATATCCGTCCACAATGGTCGTGTGACACGAGGCGTATTCTGGGCGGATGCCGTAGTGTGCTTTTAGGTCTGAGAGGTTGTCCATGTTGTGCGTTTCGGCTTCAAAGCCTGCGCCAACCATGTGATCGACCCAGAGGCCGCAGCAGCCACATGTGGGGGTTTTGTAGACAACCAACATCGGCGATGCGGAGGCTTGCATCTGCCATGCCATGACACCGGCAGCGGCCAATAAAACGACTGCTACACCAAGAATCCCTGCTTTTTTGCTCACGATACTGCCTACTAAAGAATTGGGGGAACGCGCCGTACACGCTAATCGATCGTGCTAAAGATACGATCTAGACGCACCTGACGGGAGAGTTCATCAATTGAAAAGTAGATAAGAACGGCTTTCCCAACAATATGGTCTTTAGGCACATAGCCCCATGTTCGGCTATCGGACGAGCTATCCCGGTTATCGCCCATCACGAAATAGTAATCCTGTTCGACGACGTAGGTAGTCGTCTGCTCGCCATTGATCTCGAAGAGGTTGTCGTCGATTCGGAACGCTTCGTGGCCTTCGTAGCGGGCAATGAGCGTGCGGTAGGCAGGCCAGTTTTCGGCATTCAGATGCAGTGTATCACCACGAGCAGGCACGTAGACGGGGCCGTAGTGGTCGAGATCGAAGCCGCTGCCGCGCGGGAAGATGCGGCGCACGTGGTTGTTGGCTCCGACGTGTGGCTCGACGGCGGCGACCTCTTCCCAAAGCGCGACGGCTTCGGCAAGCGCACGGGTGGCCTCGAATGTCACGCGGTCATCAGAGCGTCCAACGAGCGAAATCTGCTCTGCACCAATTTCGGCGAGGCGGTTTACGGGAATAGGCGAGCCGGTGCTGCGTGCTTGCCACTTCTGCTGCATGCCCTCGTTCAGCGGCGAAACATCACCGTTGACGACGAGCGCTTTGCTCTCCAGTGCCACCGTATCGCCCGGCAACCCTACAACGCGCTTGATGTAGTGCGTCTTGCGGTCGATGGGGCGCGGCTCGACGGGGTAGTTGAACACCACGACATCGCCCCGATCAATAGATGAAAAGCCGGGTAGGCGCACCCACGGCATTTCCCAGTCCGTCACGTAGCGATCCGAAAGCGGCAACCCAAGCGTCACAGGCGTACGCGGCCCGTAGTGCAGCTTCGACACCAGCACGAAGTCGCCCACGAGCAGGTTCTTCTCCATCGACGGCGTTGGAATGCGGAACGCTTGGAACGCAAACGCACGGATCGTGAGCGCCGCAATAATCGCCACGCCAACCACCAAGAGCCACTCGCGCACGTAGCGGCGAGCAGGCCGAGCAGCCGTTTCGTCGGCCGAAGGCAAAGGCGGCATCTCCGCTTCCGGTTCGGTATGGCGAGCGTCGTCGGACATCAATGGAAAGAGCCGCTAGTCGATCAGGTTAAACATCCGGCCAAAGCGCGGGACGATGGACGTGGCGGCATCGAGCGAAAAGTATACCAAGACGGCCTTGCCCACCACGTGGTCGAACGGCACAAAGCCCCAGAAACGGCTGTCTTCGGAGTTATCGCGGTTGTCGCCCATCACGAAGTAGTAGTCCTGCCCAAACGTGTACGTGGTGGCAGGTTGTCCGTCAATGAGGAAGGTCCCGTTGGGTCCACTGGCCACCGTGTGCCCTTCGTAGCGCTGAATGACCGGCGCATACATCCGCCAGTTTTCGGCGTCGAAGGTTACCGTCACGCCTTCTTCAGGGACCGTCACGGGGCCGTACACGTCGGGCGTGTAGCCGAGGCCGCGCGGGTACATGCGGTCGGAGTAGTAAGCAGAGACTTCGGGGCCTTTCTGGACGGCAGGCTCAATGCGCTCAACCCACGAGAGGTCACGTAGCCCATTGACAGCCTCTTCCGTGCCATTCACCACATCAGGGTTACCGCCTCGATTGACCAAAATCCCGAGTTCCTCCAGTCGAGCACGCGGCAGACGGAATCGGTCATCCTGCTTGTAGATCTCCCACATCTGCTGCATGCCCTCGCCAATGGGCAGCGGTGCACCATCGATGTGCACGACCTTATCGCGTAACTCTACCGTTTCGCCGGGGAGTCCCACGACGCGTTTAATGTAATGTGTTCGTCGATCAATCGGCTTATCGAGATTGTCGTTGGGCCAATTGAAAACGAGCGCATCACCGCGTTGCACATCGGAGAAGCCGGGGGCACGCCAGTACGGCAGTTCGACGCCTGGAATGTGCCAGTCATGATAGAACGGTATGCCGAACGTCATCGGGGCGCGGGTGCCGTAGTGCAGCTTCGAGACGAACAGGTAGTCACCCACGAGGAGGTTTTTCTCCATCGAAGGCGTCGGGATCTTGAAGAGGTCGAAGAACAGCGTGCGCAAGATCGTCATGACCACGACGGCAAAAATCAGCGCGTCGAGCCATTCGCGAATCGGGCCTTTTTTGCGCGCGCCTTTCCCACCGCCTTTGCTGCTTCCCTTCGCAGCGGCGTCCTGCTTTTTGTCTTGCTTGCGTGCCGAGCGGCGCTCTTGCCGCCGCTTGGCGCGGTCTTTTTCGGTCGTTGCCAAAAGTCTAGGTATTCAACCGACCAGCCATCAGTTGAGCGTGGGGCGTCCGCGTGTTAGGTTGGGCGGCCCAATGCGCTGCCGGAAGAAGCGCACGCCGTCGTACCCGGTGCGGTACCACGTTCGCTGGTCGTAGTGATAGTAATAGTCGACAAAGAGTTCACGCCGTCCGTCCGCAATGCGCTGCGTTAGGAACGTATCGCGCAAGTCATACAACTGGTCGCGGTAGCGCTGGTCAGTAGCGACGACCACGCCGCGTTCAAACGGGCCGTTCACGTCGATCACAAGCAGCGGAATCGTGTCGTTCAGGACGAACCAATATTCGAACTGAATATACTCTTCGCGCTGCAAGTTGCGCACATTGCCGAGATCGGCCACCGTCTGCGTGGGCTCCCCGAAGGCAGCCGCCATACGCGCCCGCACTTCCGACGTACGCATCGTGTCGATCAGGGACAAGCTGTTGCTGCCGAGAAACGCCCATAGCGTCGTCTGGAACGTTTGCCGAAACCAGTTACGTTCGAGTGGCTTGATGAGTTGCCATGACTGCACGAGTTCTGCAGGCTCCTCAGGCTCGGGGGCAATCTCATGCGTAGGTGGCTTCGGCTGCTTGCGCTCCACCCATGCGCTTACGGTGTCGGCCACGCCGGGCACATGGTCCAACGGACGCACCGGCACGCGGCGGCCACTCGGCCCCAGAATCCGCAGTATCTGCGCCTGAAACCGCGCCGCCTTGTAGCGCAG
>CAYYHN010000483.1:3360-4296 GCA_964471245.1 uncultured Rhodothermaceae bacterium
CAAGCTGATCCTGTGCCGACGGCGCTTGCGCCCTTGCCGTCGGAGCCACCACGGAACTAAGCACCAGCATCACCAAGCCACAAGCCACCCATCCGGCCAAACGCCGGGGGACGTGTGTGAAGGGCGTGGGGCTAATAAACCGGTTGCTTTGCATGCACGAGGGCGACAGTTGTGTTGCACAGTCAACGCACCAGCCGAACGATTTCGTATGCGGAGGCTGCTGCGCTTGGCTCAACGTGTGGAGACACGATCAGGTTACACGGCCGCGTTAATCGTCCATCGCGAGGACGGCGAGGAAGGCCTCTTGCGGCACCTCGACACTGCCCACCTGCTTCATGCGCTTCTTGCCCTCTTTCTGCTTCTGGAGGAGCTTGCGCTTCCGCGAGATGTCGCCACCGTAGCACTTGGCGGTCACGTCTTTGCGCATCGCCTTCACCGTTTCGCGGGCGATGATGCGTGACCCGATGGCCGCCTGCAATGCCACGTCGAAGAGTTGGCGCGGGATGAGTTCCTTGAGCTTCTTCGTAAGCTTGCGCCCCATCTCGTACGCTTTCTCGCGGTGGACGATGGTCGAGAGCGCATCGACGGGGTCGCCGTTGATCATCACGTCGAGCTTAGCCAGCTTGCTGGCGCGGTAGTCCATAAACTCGTAGTCGAACGACGCATAACCACGGCTGATGCTCTTGAGTTTGTCGTAGAAGTCAAAGACGATCTCAGCCAGCGGCAATTCGTAGTGCAAACTGACGCGCTCTTCGTCGAGGTATTGCGTGTTGACGTAGAGGCCGCGCCGATCTTGGCAGAGTTGCATCAACCCGCCGATGTAGTCGGACGGCACGATGATCTCGGCCTTCACATACGGTTCGTGAATCTCGTGGATGATGCCCATCGAGAACCCGAGCAACATGCCGTCGGAGGGCAGCATCCACGAAATTCACG
>CAYYHN010000484.1:0-4294 GCA_964471245.1 uncultured Rhodothermaceae bacterium
CTGCAGCCCCGTGTGGCTGTGGTACCAGTACGTCCCGTTCTGTCGGACCTTGAAGCGATACGTGAACGTGGAGCCAGGGGCAATACCCTCGAAGCTGATCCCCGGGACACCATCCATGGTGAACGGCAGGAGCAGGCCGTGCCAGTGGATCGAAGTCGATTCTGACAACCGGTTGTGGACTCGGATGAGCGCCTCTTTACCTTCCTGCATCCGAATAACGGGTCCAGGCACCGTGCCATTGATGGTGATGGGATAGCCGGGTTTGCCATCAATGAGCTTCCCCATACGCTCGATGACCAGGTCGATCCCGTCGGGGCTCGTCGCATTGAGCTGCCGCATCTGCCCGTCATGGGGATGCACTGCTGCGAGCAGTTGCCCCCAAGGCGATAGGCCTGCGGTACCCGCGACTGCTGCTGCAGTTGTTGTTCCGAGGAAGCCGCGCCGTGTTATTGCGTGTGGGTCGTTGTTATCCATAGCAATCCGTCCTGACAGTTACCATGCGTAGTGATCGAGTCCGTAGACCAATGACCCGCCTAAAAATCCGTTGACTGCGATGCTGGTCGCGCCGATGAACAGTGCCGTTCGGTACCAGGGCAGGAAGCGCTTGCCGTCACCCCCTTGGCGGTGCGCCGCATGGCACAAGAGCAGCAAGACCAAAGCCCACAGCCCAATTCCTGTGCCCAGCCAACGGTGTGCCGTCATGACCCAGCTGCTGTCGGCCCATCGGAACCCTGCATAGAACCAGCCGAGCGCTACCGCAGGGACAGCACTCAAGGCGGCGAGCCAGACCATGAATCTGGCACTGTTATCAAAAAGCGCTCGGCCGGTGAACATAAGCATCAACTCGGCAGCCGCTGCGCCCAGAAGCATCGCGATGGGCAAGTCGGTGGCGGCTGGGTGAAACTTACCCAGCCAACTCGTGAGCCGCCCCAAGAAGCCCGAGGGCTTTTGCGGCTCGTGGCTCGAATGATCGTGTTCTGCATGTGTGCTTGCTGGTCCGGAAGAACCATCTTCTTCGTGGCCGTTTGCGTGCGAATGGATATTGTCCTCTGTCTCATGCTCGCCGGCCGCGATCGCAAATTGTGCGGGCGTAGGCTCAATTTGCCTGACTTGGTCTATGGAAGTTGCATTAACGAACGCCTGGCCTTTGGCATCAAGAACCAGAATTAATGCAAGGATGCCGACCACAACCGCGGCCCAGATCACCATCGACCATGGATTCTTCTTTTTGCCTTTATCGCAGCAGCTCATGTGCATCCTTATGAATGAAAAGCGAGGTCGGCTGGTCCAACTCTTCTCCACTTGAGCGAGGGCATAAAGCCGAGCGGCGCTATGTAAACGCCGCGCGGCGGTGCCGGAGACAGCCGGCGGTTACTTGGTTTTGCGGTGGTCGTGCTTGGGCCGATCATGATCGACCAAGACAGGCGTGACTTTGCAGGATGGGCAGTTGTGTAGCTGCACCTTGCCATCTTTAGCTAACACAGCTTGTGCCGTCGTGTCGCAAGTCTCACATGTCATCTTTTTAGAAGATGTCATTCGATTGTATTTACTAGGTACTTTTGAATCACGTACCCAGACGGTTTCACAGCCAGGACACATCATCCCACTGATTACGTTGTGGGTACCGCCGGAACTTCCGGAGCCCCCCGTCGCATTACACCCAGCCAACAACAGCGTTCCAAATCCAAGGCCAGCGGCCAGTACGGTTACGAATAAGAGTCTCATGGACTGTCTCCTTGGGATGCGACATGATTGATCTAGCCGGTCTCGGGCATCCACAAAACGAAACCGGCCTACCTTGGCGTTGTGATGACGCATCACAATGTCCACTACTTCTCTAAACGAGCAAGGCGCTGCCAGGAGTTCCATGGAAGTTGGGTTTTTTCAATGCTATTGAATTAAAACGAGAACCCGGAACGTATTGAGAATGTTTATGAACGCGCCTATTCTCGCTGCTCATTACCTTCCTCAATGGATTGAGATGCTGATGCTTCCTTGGGGTTTGCCCGCTTTAGCTCGTAAGCAATACTTAAGCTAAGCACCGTACGGATCGCGATGATGCCGCCGAGGACAGCCGCGTTCTTGACGTCGTCAACCGATGATGCCGCCGAGTACGGCCATGCCTTCGAGTGTGGGCGTCGTGATGGTCTTGAGAATGTCGGCGGCGATCAGGAACTCCAAGGCCAAGACCATGCGCTGAGCAAGTCGGAACCGCACGGAGGTCACCGCGTCCCGAATACGAGAACGCACAGTGGCCCAGCCAACCTCGACTAGGCCAATGACGACTGAGATGATGATCAGGATGGCCCCGATCATCTCGATCGCGTGGACCGCATAGGTCAGCCATTGCTCCATGAGTGTCGTGTCTTCGGACAGTTGGGATGCGAGATAGAGGGTCATGGCTTTCTCCGATCAGTGATGCTTGTACCAACCGGCACCCTTGATATCGGGCCAGGACGTCGTCTGGTGGCAGCTATAGCACTGCTCGACCTTGGCGTTGGGTTTTCCTGCAACCTTCTGAGAGATCATGTTGAAGTGTTTCATGTAATGACTGGGCGGGGCCTGGTGGCATTGGGCGCAGTCCATGGAACTCGCAGGGGGGTGGATAAACTCGGGGATGTTCCACGTTTTTGCCGAGTGGCAAGAGGCGCAATCCATGCCAAATAATTCGAAGTGCCGGTCGTCGTTCTTGTGGCAGGCCGCGCAGTCCAGCGTCCGTTCTCGAGCGCTCAGGCTCGCGTGTGCCGCGATCGATGTGGAGTTACTACCTTGCAGCCAGTGTTCGAGCTGTTGGGCTGTCGCACGGTCTTGGCTGCCGGCGTCCGGGTTATTGTTTAGTTCGCGCAGCCCGATCCGTGCCAAGGCCTCGTGATCCATCGCAGTGATCTGTCCGCCGTGGCCTTGGTGCTCTTGGTGACACTCGCTGCAGCTACTGATGTTGGCATGAAATGCTGTGGGTTGACGCGCGAGTAGGGACTCGTTATTGGCGTGGCAGACGATGCACTTGGTCGCGGTCACGCCTTGGACCGGGGTGTGGCAGGCGGCGCAGTTATCCCCGAGGAAAGCATGCGCATGGCTCAGCTCGCCCGGGCTGGCCGCAGACTGCCAGGTGCTGGCCTTCATCCAGGGCGAGCGGTCATCGGGCCAAATCCACAGGTTCCCCGCAACGGTAAACCCGACGTAGGCCAAGACGGCGAGCACAACAAACAGCTTCACACGGCCCTTTCGCTTCATTCAAACCACCTTAGACCGAAGTAAATCGCGGACCAGATATGAAGGGCAAGCAGCACATACAACACGCATGACAGAAAGATGTGTAGCTTGAGCCACTTTGCAAACGCATCTTTGAACAACTGATGGGTGCGTACGGCGTATTCGAGGTCGGCGACCGACTCGGCCAACCGTACCGCGCGAAGACCGCCGGGCTCAGCCGGCTTGGACTCCCCGCTGGCGAGCAGCAGCAGCCTCGCCGGGAGAGAACGAAAATGGCTCGCGAGCGAGGCCTCTTGTGGTTGGCTCTGGACCTGCTCGATGCACTGGTCATATTGGGCCCTCGCCTCCTTCAGCATCGCGCGTTTTTCCTTCATCTCACGATTGATCTTGCTCATGAGGTAGCGGCCGACGAACCCGCTGGCCACGACGATCAAGACCGATGCAGTCAACGCGATGCCCAGGGTGCTCTCGTACTTGTGCCCCGTGTGGATGAGCACAAGGATTGGTCCAAGCACGCCGGCGTAGATGTGCCAAGCCAAGAGCGTCCTCATCGAGACATGCTTGGTGACACGCCGTTTCAGCGGCTTGACTCTTTTGACCACCAGGTACGCCAACGGCACAAGCATCAATGCCGAGCCGCTAATCGCGAACACACCACCCCAGAAACTTCCAGCGAACCGATGCGAGTGATGAAAGGGAAAGCCCAGCCAAAGCACAAGCAGAAGCACAACAAGGCCACCGACGACGAGAGGTTCGCGTTCCTTCATAATGAAAGGCTGTTTAGGCTTCTACGGATAGATCGCTTTCGGGCTTGGCCTGGCACGCAAGGATGATGCCCTTTTCCTCATCACCCGGCTCCAAGCCATCTTCGGTTTCCATGTCTACGGTGCCCGATAGAAGTTTGACCCTGCACTCACCGCAGGTGCCCACCCGACAGGAAAAATTGATATCAACATCGACCCGCTCGGAGGCCTCAAGCACGGTTTCGTCGGGCAGAAAATCGGTTGTTACGCTTGATTCTGTAAAGGCGATTTTCTGGGCTTGTGTTGTTTTTGGTTCTGTAGTCGGTGCGGGTTCTGAT
>CAYYHN010000485.1:0-4288 GCA_964471245.1 uncultured Rhodothermaceae bacterium
ATGGGCTATATGAGGCCAACGGACGTGCCCATTACCGTATACCCGTTCACTGACGCATCTTTGCGTGACAACACGTGCTACAGGGATACAGAGATGCCTGTATCTCTAGCCGACGCTCTGCGTACGTTTTGCTTTCCACTGCAGCGCTTCCTACTGCAATTCAACTATGCAAAATAAGGATCCATTTATGGTTGGCTCGATACGTGTCGAGCCCATGCAACATTGCCTTGTACGCAACGGGGTGCGGATTCGTGTTGAACCCCGTGTGATGAAGGTCTTACTTGTGCTGGCAGAACATCCGAAGCGAGTTGTTTCGCGCGACGAATTACTCACGTCTGCATGGCCGCAGGGCTACACGAGCGATGAAGCACTCACCAAAGCTATCAGCCAACTCCGCAAAGCACTAGGAGACACCATCCGTACAGATCGGATTATTGAGACCATCCCGAAAACAGGGTATCGACTCATTGGTTCGGTTGTCCCTGCACAAGTGCCCTATTCTGGCAATGCCATACATGATCGTGCCCCACTAGCTACCACGTCCCTCGCCAATCGGCTGTCGTCCCCACATTCCACACAACCGCTTTGGATGACAATTGCTGTCCTCTGCGTGCTCCTGATCGGGCAAGGGGTTTACTTTCTACGTTCCAGCGCTCCAGAAACGACGCCTCACAAGAAGTACATCGTGATGAAGCATGACGATGAGCCTGCACGTTTATCAGACTCATCCATACGACCGAAGCCGCAGACAGAGACCGAAGCACATCACGCCCGCCCGATGACTCTGAAAGTCAATGGCATCATCTGTAAAGACATTGCGATACCAAGCCGACAGGCTTTCAGGGCTGCCATCGAAGCAGGAACGATCCCCGAAGGCTGTACACAAACGCCCAACGGATAGCAATCGTGTTATTGCGCAATCGCCTGTTCTAGGGCACGCGCCAACCCACGAAACGCGCGACTGGTGTAGTTGCTAAATAGCACCGTAGTATAGCCCAACTCAGGATAGATACGGAAGTCTGCCGCAATACCCGGCCCGCCTCCATTGTGTCCTACAGACCGGTGCCCATTGGTCGTGTGTTCACCAATACCATATCCATACTGCATGTTGCCGCGCATGGCCTGTCGCCCCTCAAAATAGATCGCTTTATAGGCTGGGCTCAGTAGTGTATCGTTGTTCAGCGCTGCAGCAAAGCCTAGCATGTCAGCAAGTGTAGAATAGCCTCCCCCAGCCGGGCTTCCTTGCCGCTCCAATTGCGCCATCGTCGAAGTCCATGCCTCTTGGTGCGCATCGAAGGCATAACTGATGGCACGGTTTGCCGACACCTCGTCCGCAGACAAAAACGACGTATGCATCATGCCAGCTGGCTCGAAGATGTGTGTGCGAACATAGTCGTTATAGGACAGCTCGGATACGCGTTCGATGATTAGCCCAAGCACCACATAGCCAGCATTGCTATAGCGCATCTGTTCGCCGGGTGTAAACGCGAGCGAATCCTTTGCAAAATGCGGCAGGATATCAGCAGGATACAGCGCTCCGTGATTCCACGCATAGCCTCCGAGCCCTGAGGTATGGGTGAGCAAGTGATGAATGGTGACCGCCTCGGCTACTTCAGCATTTGGGTAGTCCGGAAGATGCTGAATGATATGGTCGGCGAACTGCAACTTGCCCTGCTCGGCCAATTGGACGATAGCAAGCGCAGTGAACATCTTGTTGATGGAGCCTAGATTGAAACGCGTATTCAACTGATTTGGGATCTCCTCGTCCCGATTAGCAAGTCCATAAGCGCGCTGCACGAGCGGTGTACCATGGCGCGCAACAAGCACGTTGCCCTGAAACTGCCCCGCATCTGCAGCAGCCTCGAGTTCAGCTTGCCATGCTGCAATGGCATCAGGCAGATTAGGTGCGGTCTCTTGTGCACAAAGGTGGAGCGGCAGGAGAGTGCATATCAGGAGCAAGAGAGAAAAACATTGGAGACGGAGCATCTATCACGACGAGATTGGATGGTACACGATGAACACATCCAACGTACATTCTTGTCGCGCTTCACACCTGAAGAAAAGCTTCCTTTTGCCTGAAGAAGGCCTTCAGACTTCGCGTACAGATCAATTTAGTAGAAGTCCGGTTCGTCGAAGGCGACCCAGTCAGGAGCTTCACCACGCAGCATGGCTTCGATGGGTTCGACCAAGTCGGGACGCCAAGCGATGAGTTCGTCGAGGATGGCGATGAGTGTTTGAGGAGGCTGCTCTACGAGGAGCGCTTCTAAAGCAGGCTGCACGGGCAGAGCGTCGCCTCGCAAGCAAGCGGTGTGCACGACGGCCACGAGATGCTTACACCACCCACCCCAATCATACGGGCACGTACACGTCGCCGAAGTCACCGCATCGCCATCAAACGCAACGCGCGCTGTATACGGCACGGCCCCTGAGCCTTCGACGCGTCCCCACAAGGTCGTACCACGCCACATGACACTGCGCACGCGCCCATGCTCGACGTACGTGAGGCCACGCTCGATGGAGCGCGCACTGGCGAATAGGTCGAGCAACCCCGGGTTGATTTCAGGCCTCATGCAGGCACCTCGCGCTGCATCCGCAATAAATCAGCCTCCGCAGCGAGATACCCAAAGGCAGCCCAATACTCTCCGGCGACGACGCGCTCAAAGATGGCCTGCGCCTGCTCGCGATCACCGTTGTACAAATACCAGTTGCCGACGCCGTAACCCTGCGTCGCGAAAGTCAGATCTGCGTCTTCTCCTTCTTCCACCGCCATCAGTTCGTCCGGAGTCAGCTCACCTTTGTACATGAGGAGCCGACGCAGGTACGATGTATTTTCGAGGATATCCATCTCAGCATGAATAGGTTCGAGTACGGCGGCGGCTTCCTCATCGCGACCAAGGCGACGTAGTGTCATGTAGAGCCAGTCGGCAGTGGCTATGTACATGTCATCGTTGGTGGAAGCGGCGAGGCACTTTTGGTACGCATCCAAGGCTTGCTCGAACTCGCCCTTGAGGTAATGTGCAAGGCCCAGATGGTAGTAGATGTTCGTGTGGAGCGTGCTGCGTGGCTGGCCTGCCGCGTTTGGTTGGCCATCAGGTTCAATTTCATCCGGTGTGCCCTCAATGAGACCGACCGCGCGGGTGTAGTCTGCAATGGCAGCGTCGAAGTTGCGGAGGCTGATGTAGCGGTGCCCGCGATGGCGGTAGAGACGGGCATCTTCGGGGTGCTTGGATAGCCCATCGGTGTAGATGGAGATCGCGTCTTGGTAACGCCACTGGTAGGCGGTGCGGCGGCCTAGCCAAATGATTGCATCGGCGTCATTGGGGTTTGCGTCGTAGGCTTCTTGTGCTACCGCAAGATTCTCGTGGAGCGCCGAGGCCTGCTCGCCCGTTGGCACAGGCCGGTAGAGCGGCATGCCAAATAGCGATGTAGCTTCTTGCACAGGCTCCGGCGGAGCTTCCTCAGCGCAGGCAAACATCAGCACGGGCAGCAGCAGCCAAATAAAACGGGCAGAACGCAACATGGTCAGGATCAGGTTAATGGAACAATTGCACTGCTCAAGACAACTAAAGCGAGCATGAAGTTATTGAAGAGGGTCGGCGAACCATGTGGAACCTACCCACCTCTGAACATACGTAGAAACTACGGCACCATCGCTCCGTAGGAAATCTCGCTCGCGCTAATAATTGTCATTCCGAACGTTTAACCCGCACGCTGTAAACCTATGAGACGTGTGTTCATGTACCTGAGTGTGGCCCTCATCGTACTTGCCTGTGGGCAAGATGCCAACTCGCAGCGTATTCCTACAGAAAATGCGCAACGCGTCACGCCCATACCAGATGCCGTGACGGTGAACGACAGTATTTACCAAGGGCGGCAGACGGCAATCACGCGTGCCGTACAATCCACAACACCTGCGGTGGTCAGCATCAACGTGATTGAGGTGCAGCGCGTGCGCTACCGCGATCCGTTTTCGGATCCGTTTTTCGACAACTTCTTCGGCCGCAACCGCTCGCGGGTGTACGAGCGTCAAGTGCAAGGCGTCGGCTCGGGCTTCCTCATCTCGCCGGATGGCTACATCGTCACGAACGACCACGTAGCTGGCAATGCAACCAAGATTACAGTGGCACTGCACGATGGCACCGAGATGGACGCCGAACTGATCGGCAGCGACCCTGCCACGGACTTGGCGCTGCTCAAAATCAACCCCGACGTCGACCTGCCCTTCCTTGCCTTTGCTGCCGACCGGCCGCTGGTGGGCGAATGGGCCATTGCCATTGGGAACCCGTTT
>CAYYHN010000486.1:0-4283 GCA_964471245.1 uncultured Rhodothermaceae bacterium
CAAGGGCGAATCGGTGAGTACGGGGCCGAAAGGCGAGCGCCGTAGTGTGACATGATGGTCGGGGCCGAAGCGCACGCGGACGGTGTCTTGGCGGGTCGTGAAAGCGTCGGCGGGCAGCTTGCTTACATCGAACAGGTCGCTACTGGCAGCGCGCATATTTGTGCCGCCCCACGCCATGTGTGGATTGCGCCCCAGCGCCATGAATGGCACGCCGGGAATCATCATACCGACGAGATGGTACGACGGCGACTTGTAGCCTGCGAGCAGCCAGAAATTAGGCGTCATGAACCCAAGATGCGGGTCGTTGGCAATCATGGCAGCGCCTGTCGCACTGCGTTCTGGGCTAATGACGACGGAGTTGCTTCCTGACTTGCTCAGCCCTTGGAGCAGGTCCGTGAGAAGGGTCAGCTCTTCATTGGCTTGGAAGCTTGTCAGGCTGGCGGCCCCCATGTCGAGCGTGCGTGCCCAGACGTGCTCCCAATCGTCGGTAGCGCGGGCTTCGAGGAGTTGAAAGAACGTGCCCCAGTTCACGTCCGTAGCTGCGATGCGGCCAAGCGTTAGCACATCGTGCGGCGTGTACGGTGTCGGTTGGAGGCCCAGCAGGCCGAATTCTGGTGGCGTTGGAGCATGGGCTTGGTAGTGGTTGATGCCCTCCGTGAATGCGTTGAGCCATGCGCGCGTTTCGTTCGGCATCGCATCATAAATCGCGTCGGTTGCATAGCCAAAGTCGAGCAGGCGGAGCGTTTCGTCGAGTTCGGCGGTCAGTGGCCCGGCCATTTCGGAGATGCGGCCTTGCGTGATCTGGCGCAGTAGCGCAATCTGGCCACCACGCAGGTGCTGGTGCACCATGCCCAACACAAACGCTAGGTCGCGGTCGTGCTCGGCCTCGATGAACGGCACCTGCTCATCGCTCCAGTAAATCTCTACGGCTCCTTGAAGCGGCAGCGCTTCCGTCGGGAAGGCCGCAAGGCGCTCATCCAGCGTTGTCGTGCCGGGGAAAAAGGCGTGCCAGCCGAGGTAGAGCACGCTGCCTACGGCGAGCAGCACCAACGCTCCGAGTCCCAAAACAAGGCGGCGAATCCACGTTTTCATGGCGTCAAGGCGAGTCCAATGCAAAATCAGCGCTCAAACGGGAGAAGGCGGCATTGGTTCAGCCGTTTGTCGCACCAGCGTTGCAGTTGGTGTCATGAAAAAGCTCGGCATGCACAATCGGAGCCATCCATCAATGTTGCAAACGGAAGTCGCCGGGGCTTACGCCTGCATGCCGCCGGAAAAACCGGATGAAGGCGGGCAACTCGGCATAGCCTAGGATGAATGCCACCTCGCTCACCGACAACGCCCGGTCTTTCAGATAAGCACGCGCTAGGTTGAACTTGACGCGGTTGACGATGGCGCGGAAGCTGGTGCCGCCTTCGCTGAGCTGCCGCTGTAAGTGGCGCACGCTCATGTGAAAGGTCGCCGCCACATCTTGGATCTGAGGCAACGAGCCGTCGAACTGATGCAGGAGATGCTGCTCGATCTTGGATGCAAGGTCTTCTTCGACCTGAAGCGCATCCAGCACGTCTTCCGCATAACTCGTCAGCGACTTCAGGACGTGTGGATTGTGGCTGATGAGCGGACGCTTGAGGTCTGCCGTGCGGAATGTGATGGCGTGTTTCGGCTTGGAAAACTGGACAAGGCCGAAGTAGGGCGCAAAAGCGTCCGGGTAGTGGGTCGGGCGAGGCCGCTGCATTGTGATGGCGATGGGAAGCACCGAGGCGCCTGTCATCACTTGGGCAGCTTTGCTGAAAAACCCAATCGCTGCTTCGAATTCGCGTTGCATCGCGATGCGGTCCATGATGCTCCAAGCCGGATCCGGCGTCCATTCAAGCTTGCGGCCGCCGTCAACTGGTTCGAACCTGACGGCCGTCGCATCCGCTAAGAGGCCGAAGAACGCGACGTGGTGCTCGAGCATGTCTTCGAGCGTGGCGGCATGCTTCCAGAGATAGCCAAGTACGCCCAGCGTATCCAATTCAAACCTGTAGCCAAACCGCCAACTCACGAAGTCATCGCCTGTGTAGGCTTCGAGCATATGGTGCGCCGCGTTCAGCCGTTCGATGGGCACCATTTGGTCGAGCGGGTGCTGGTCGGGCGTTGGGCGAACGCCGAGTTCTTCGATCATCCGCTCCTGTTCAGCCACGTCGTCGATCATCGTCGTGATCATCCGATAGACCAGGCTCTTGCTGAATCGCATTGGCGCAAAGTGACAGTTCTTGGGCGTGTTCGGGCATCTCCCACGAGAGGATTGGGCCGTATTGTAGGATAGGCGCAACGGAAAAGACATGCCAAGGCGCCTGCCACAAAAAACTAGAACCCAAACCAAATAACGTGATGACCTACCGCACGCCCACCACCATTTCTCGTTCCCTGATATTCGTCGCCTTATTGGCGCTCCCATTCTCGGGTTGCATCCAAACCCAAGCCACCAAACTGAACGCTGCAGATCGCACGCCTGTCGAGGCCGAGGCCGTCCAGGTGTTCCGTACTGCCGAGGCCTTGACCTGTGCCTACGAGGAAGTGGCGATTATTCACGCCCAAGGTGATGTCAACCTTACCAACGAAGCGCAGATGATCCGCAAAGCCCAAAAGGAAGCAGCCGAGCTTGGGGCCAACGGTATCATTTTAGGCGGCTTCAAAGAGCCCAACGCGGTCATCAGCGTTGCGAGCGCCATCTTGAACTTCACGCCCGATCGGCGCGGTGAGATGGTCGCCATTTACGTTCTCGATGCATGCACGCACGCCAATTCTGCCAACACCAATACCCGCGATTAAACCAAGGAGAGCACCATGAACACTATTGCACTGGCTGGCGCAACGGGCTACCTCGGTCGCCATATCGCCGCCGAACTCAAACATCGTGGACTGCCTGCAAAACTGCTCGTCCGCAATCCCGCCAAACTGCCACCTTCCTTAGGGACGCAACTGACTGTCGAGCAGGTGGAAGTCACCCAGCCCGACACGCTGCATGGCGTCTTCGATGGTGTCGACACCGTCATTTCGACGGTTGGCATCACAAGGCAACGCGATGGCTTAACCTACTGGGATGTCGACTACCAAGCGAATGTCAATCTGCTTCAAGAAGCCCAGCGGGCGGGCGTTCGCAAGTTCGTCTACGTGTCCGTTCTGCATGGCGAGCAGATGCGCGGCTTAAAGATTGGCGCGGCCAAGGAGGCTTTTGTTGATGAACTGAAGGCTTCAGGGATCGACTACGCCATCATCCGGCCCAATGGCTTCTTTAGTGACCTGACGGCTTTTCTCGACATGGCTAAACGCGGGCGTGTCTATGTGTTCGGCAAGGGACACGTCCGTTCCAATCCGATTCATGGGGCCGATCTCGCAAAGGTCAGTGTCGATGCCGTCCACGCGAATGCCGAAGAGATTGCTGTCGGTGGACCAGAGGTCATGACGCAGGAGGAAATTGCTCGCCTTGCCTTCGAGGCCGTTGGCAAACCCGTTCGGATCACACACATTCCCGATTGGATGCGGCGTGCTGGGCTGTTCATGGTGCGTCGCTTCGCAGGCGCAGCCGCCTCTGGACCGCTTGAGTTTTTCCTGACAGTCATGGCCACCGACATGATTGCGCCTCCAACAGGCGTCCACACACTCGGCGCGTTTTACCGCACGCTCGCCACCAATACACAACCATCACCAACGCTGTATTCCGTTTAGCAGGAAGTACAGACGTAGTACACATACATCACGACCATGAAACAACACATTGACTGGACCTACCCCGCGCCACGCACTGGATTCTTAGGCGCTTGGGACAAGTTTATTGGCCCCGGTGCCACCAAAGGCGAACAAGCCATCGCCCTCATTCCGGCCTTGCTAGCGGCCTGTGCCCTCACCTTGTACGCTGCCTCTGCCGAGTTGGGCTGGACCATCACGAAATACGTCCTTGCCGCCGTACTCGCTTTCGACATGATTGGTGGCGTGGCGACGAATGCAACGTCCAGTGCTAAGCGCTGGTACCATCGGCCCGGCCAAGCAGCCCGCCAGCACCTCGGCTTCGTCGCGATACACATCGCCCAGATTGCACTCGTTGCGCTCCTCTTTCGTGATTTCGATTGGGCATACCTCGCCGTCGTCTATGCCACGTTGCTGGTAGCGGCGCTGACCGTCACGCTTGTGCCGATGCGGTTGCAGCGTAGCGTCGCGTTCCTGTGGGTGTGTAGTTCGCTCTTGTTGCCTGCCTACATCTTCACGCCAACGCCGGGTTTCGAATGGTTTATCCCAGTCCTGTT
>CAYYHN010000487.1:0-4281 GCA_964471245.1 uncultured Rhodothermaceae bacterium
GAAGATGAGTACGTCGCACAGTGGATTGATGAAGAGCGATTGCTGTTGCTGAACGCTGAGGACATTCATATCATTCAGCTTACGCCCACCTCAACACGGTACGCAAAGAGGATTACCCACCTTTCGCTCCTTCTTGGTGCCTTTGTGTCTTTGTGGCGAACAAGTCTGCCCAATCTACGCGCAGCTAACCGTGCACAGCAAACCGAGGCCAGCGCGTGATTTTGCAAATTGTGTTAAGGTACAGAGCCTTCGAAACTCCAGCGGGATCAAGGTCATATATTACGGCCCTCCAAAAAGCCGCGTTCGTCTAGGGGTCTAGGACGCCGGCCTTTCACGCCGGTAACACGGGTTCAAATCCCGTACGCGGTACCTCTGAGAAAGCCCGCTCTGCACATGCAGGGTGGGCTTTTTGTGTAGGCATTGGGTCATGCAGGCCAAGGTCTTGTATTATACGCATGCACAGCAGCGGTGCACCTCAAGTACAAAACGACTGATCATACCATGACGCCTACCCATTTACGTACCCTCGGCTATTGCGCCAGCCTTCTGCTCGCGTTTTCCGTCGGAGCCTTGTATTCAGGCGATGCGCCTGATGCGCAACCCTCGGCGATCATCTCGCAAACAGAGGCGCAGCAAGAAGATGCGAACTGGGGCACGTTCTACACGTATTTTACAGGCGAAACCTACGGCACCAAGGACGGCCTAGCGGGTGTGGCTGTGATCAAGCCCGGCCAAGAAATTCATCCGCCGCATGAGCATGCAGAAGAGGAA
Organism: uncultured Rhodothermaceae bacterium; assembly: GCA_964471245.1. Lineage (GTDB taxonomy): Bacteria > Bacteroidota > Rhodothermia > Rhodothermales > CAYYHN01 > CAYYHN01. The sequence continues at coordinate 772 of CAYYHN010000487.1, forward strand.
TACCTGATGGTGCTGACAGGCAACGGAACATGGCACCTTAATGGTGAAGAACGCCCTGCTACTGCAGGCGATATGCTCTATGCCGCGCCTTGGGATATTCACGGCATAACCAACACTGGAGAAACACCACTCACCTTTGTCGTGTGGAAATGGAACAACAAAGGTGTTGCGCTACCGGCCGAGCCTGACTGAGTTCTCCTAATATGGACGTATGGGTGTGCGAAAACATATGCTCAAGCTTGCCATCGGGATTGGCGTGTTCGTAGCCGAATTCCTCGTCCTTTTCAGATCAGGTGGGACAACTGGTGCGACTCCTTGACTGATGCTGGGCTTTGCGCCGTACGTATGGCATAAGTGTTCATGTTGAGTTGCTGCCTTCAACAGCAATACACGGAATCATTTGTCAGAGTACACGTTTGGGCAACCCCCTACTTTTCCGTGGACGCTCTACCCAAATGCCCAATGTAAGGTTGTTTTTAGACCGTTCAATATGCCTTAGTGGGCGTGCGCCATTCGTAGTCACATGTTGTATCTTGTACGAAACGAAATCGTGTAGGCTAACGGATACGAAGAATGCGGCTTGGGGCTTGGTTGGTAGTGCTGGGATGGTTGGGGACGTGGACGCTTGCGGGACAGCCCTATGCGCCCGCCCCGAATCCACTTTACGATGATACCGTCGTAGCAACAATCTCTATCGATATCGCACGTGAGGATTTGAACTTTTTGTATGCGGCAGGCAACGAAGATAGCGATCTCGAATTCCCGGCTACCTTTACGTTCGACAATGGAACGATCCAAGAAGTCGTAGAGAATGTGGGGTTTCGGCTGCGCGGAAATACGTCGCGGCTATCGGCTAAGAAGTCGTTTCGGGTATCGTTTAATACGTTTGAGCCCGGGCGCAAGCTGTACGGCATCGAGAAGCTGAACCTGAACGGCGAGCACAACGACCCATCGATCATGCGGACGAAGCTGAGTTGGGACTTGTTCGCTGAGATGGGTGTCCCGGCCTCGCGGGCCAACCACGTGCGGGTCTACATCAACGGGACCTACTACGGGCTGTATATCAACGTCGAAAACATCGACGAGCAGTTCCTGCAGTCACGCTTTCGCAACGACGAGGGCAGCCTCTACAAATGCCTTTGGCCCGCTGACCTCGCATACCTCGGCCCCGATGCCGACGCGTACCGCCCGGATGCTTCGCGCCGCCCATACGACCTCAAGCTTCGAGACTCAGACGATGAAGGGTACGACGACCTCGCTGCGTTTATCGATCTGGTTAACAATACGTCACCTAGCGCATTTGAGGATGCTATTGAGAATGCGTTCGATGTGAACGGTTTCCTGAGGGCGTTGGCGGTGACGGTGGCTACAGGGAGTTGGGATACCTACGCCTTCCTGAAAAATAACTTCTACCTCTATTTCAACCCAGAGACGGGCAAGGTCGTCTACATCCCGTTCGATTTCGATAATTCGTTCGGCATCTGGTGGGAGGGCATCTGGCCGGGCATCGATTGGGCGAACCGCAACGTGTACGTCTGGCAGCACCCGACGGAGCAGCGTCCACTCGTTAAGCGCATCTTGCAAGTACAGACGTTCCGCGAACGGTTCACGTTCTATGTACGCCACCTGATGGGCGGTGCTTTCGATCCGGCCGTCATGAATCCGCGCATCGACGCGTTGCTGGCTGCCATTGGGCCTGCTGCCGAGGAGGACACCTTTCGCCGACTCGACTACGAATTCTCGGTTGATGATTTCTACCGCTCGTACGACGAACCGCTCGGCCGCCACGTCACGTATGGGCTCAAGCCGTTTATTGAGCAGCGGCGTACGACTGCCCTCGCCCAACTCGATGCTGGCAACATCGCACCGATTCTTTCTGACGGTCGGCATCTGCCGCAGCAGCCACGCCCAGAAGATCCCATTCGATTCCTGCTACGCGTCGAAGACGAAGCCGCCAACCCTGATGTCCAAGTGCGCATCCAAGTCGATGGCAGCGCCGAACAGGTTGTGCCGCTGTTCGATGACGGCCAGCACCGCGACGAAGCGGCAGGCGATGGCATCTATGGTGGAACGCTGCCAGCCATTGGGGCTGCGGCCACTGTGACGTACACGCTGGAGGCCACCGATGCGGTAGGGCAGATCAGTACGGCGGCGCCGCAGACGATCACGGTCGGGAGCAGCAATGCGGCCTTGGTCCTTAACGAGTTTATGGCGAGCAACGACGCCACACTTGCCGATCCGGCCGGTGAGTTTGACGACTGGATCGAATTGCACAACAGCGGGACTACGGCTGTCAACGTCGGTGGTATGTTCTTGACGGACAACTTCCGTCGCCCCAGCAAGTGGGCATTGCCCGATACGACGATCCAACCCGGCGGCTTCCTACTCGTGTGGGCCGACGAGGACGGCAGCCAAGGACCGCTGCACGCCAACTTCCGTCTCGACCGGGAAGGAGAAGAGGTGGGCTTGTTTGATGCTAACTTCCTGCCTGTGGACCAACTGACCTACGATTCGCTTGGGACCGATGTGGCCTTTGGCCGTGTGCCAGATGGGACGGGGCCGTTTTCCATACTTGCTGCACCAACGCCGGGTGCTGCCAACGCAGCGGCCGTTGCCAATGAGCGCCTAGCAGCCTTCGCCGAGACTATAGGGCTACATGCATGGCCGAATCCCTTCGCTGAAGTGCAAACGCTCGCCGTGACGCTGCCCCAGCCCGGCCGTGTCACGCTGGCCGTCTATGATGTACTTGGCCGCCGTGTGCGCGAAGTCGCCGCAGGCGTTTATGCTTCGGGCACGCACCAGTTGAGCTGGGACGCGACGGCAGCTTCCGGTCAGCGGCTCTCGACGGGGATGTATTGGCTACGGCTCATCGTGCACGACGCCGGAGGCCACATAGCACAGACCACGCGTGCCGTGACGCTGCTTCGCTGAGGCCCTGCAAAGACACGCTTTCCGGTACAACCTCACCGTACACAACAAGAAAAGCCCGACACTAATGTGCCGGGCTTTTCTGGCTCCTGAAAAGAGACGGTGCTCATGTCGAGCGCCGTATTTAGCTCACCCGTACATATGATACGGCGAGTTGCGCCGCCATCAGGCTCAGCTTCGGCTAACCCGCTATTCACTTCGATGAACGACACGTGAGATTCGGCCAATCAGCACAAGCGTCTTATATCCATCTGTTAAACCTCCTTCACTTTATCTTCATTTTTTGGCTCTTAAGACTGCTTGTTCGGTGCCGATAACGCTACTGGAACACCTTGCTATGTGCTTCGCATGCTCTAATGCGCTGATCCAAGGGTCTAATCGGGTAGCCCCACAAGCTGCTGGAGGAGGTATCTCGATGGGTTTGCACGCATGCAGTCACCTCCTAAACCAATGTAGTGCAAATGCCTCCCATCCTGCGTGTACACCAAGTGCTACTGGTCGTATTGCTTTTTGGTGCTCTTCTCACCGGCTGCTCGGATGGCCTGCTCGATGCACCTGAGCAAGCCGCGACCACCGAAGCCG
>CAYYHN010000488.1:0-4281 GCA_964471245.1 uncultured Rhodothermaceae bacterium
CATCACAAGCTACTGCGACCGCCTTCGGCTGCCGGTGCACGCCCGCTTGGCGCTGTTTCGGACCGTCTGTGACGCCGTCCATCACGCCCACCAAAACCTTGTCGTTCACCGCGACCTTAAGCCAAGCAACATCTTCGTCACGGGCGACGGCACGGTGAAGCTGCTCGACTTTGGGATCGCAAACGTGCTGGACCCCAGCGCTGCACCGTTTCAACCGCTGCTCACCCAGCCGTGGCAACGGATGCTGACACCTGCCTACGCCGCCCCCGAGCAGTTCCAAGGCCATGCGATCACCACCAGCACCGATGTCTACGCCCTCGGCGTGCTGCTCTACGAACTCCTCACGGGCACGCGCCCGTTCGACCTGACGAACCGCGTCCAGCACGAGGTCGCCCGCATCATTATCGAGACGCAGCCCGCGCGCCCTAGCACGGCCGTCACGCAAAGCGATCCCACCCAAGCGAGCACAACCGACACCATCACCGCCCACCGCGCCACACGGATCGACCGCCTCCAACGTACCCTGCGCAGCGGCCTCGACGACATCGTGCTGCTGGCGCTGCGCAAAGAGCCAAGCCGACGCTACCGCTCGGCCGAGCAGTTCGCCGGCGACATCGATCGATTCCTGAAGGGCTTGCCCATCGAAGCCCGACCAGCCACCTTTGCCTACAATGCCCGGCTGTTTGTGCGCCGCAATCGTGTCGCCGTGGCGATGGCTGCGGTTGTCCTCATCTCACTGGTGGGCGGCCTTGGCACATCGCTCTGGCAAGCGAATGCTGCCAACCGCGCCCGCGCCGTCGCCGAACAGGAACGCGAGGTGGCCGAAGCAGCGCTGGGCTTCATGCAAAACCTCTTTGCCGCACCCAACCCGTACGAAGACGGCAATGAACGCATCGACACCTTGCGCGTGGGCGACTTCCTCGCCCGGAGTGTAGACCAAATCGACCAGATGGGCATTGCAGATCTCACAGTGGATGCCCGCATGCGCCACGCCATCGGGGCCGCCTATAGTGAGGTGAGCAACCAGCCCGCTGCGTACGCCCTGCTACAAGATGCCGCAGCCCGCTACGACACGCTGCTTCCACCGGAGCATCCTCAACACATTCGCGTGCTGCTCGACCTATGCCAGCACACCCTCGAAGCGGGCGACTGGACGGTCTCGGGCAGACACTGCGGTGAGGCACACCGTTTGGCGACAGCAGGCACAGACTCCCTTCTTCTAGCAAATGCGAACTACCAGTACGGCCACACACTGATACGCCAAGGCGAAAACCGCGCCGCCACGCCGTATTTGCAGGCTTCACTTGGCTACTACGAACGTCATCTTCCGCCCGACCATGGACGCGTGCTCGAAACCAAGATGGCCCTCGCAGGCACCTTGGTCCAGTGGATGAATACGGGAGAGGCAGACCCAACCGAGGCGGACTATGCGGAAGCTGAACGCCTCATCCGTGAGGGCATTGCGCTCCTCGAAGCCAAGTATGGCCCCGACTACCTGCCGCTCTCTGATCTTTACCATCGATTAGGCATCATCCTTAATTATCAAGAACGCTCTGATGAATCGATGGCTGCCCACCGGACGACACTGCGTATCCAAGAGGTGCACCTGCCAAGCAACCATCCGCGGGTCGGCGCTACCATGGGCTACATCGGCCGTCGGCTGCGCGACCAAGGGCAACGCGAGGCCGCCGAGCCGTGGATCCGGGACGCCCGCAGCCGCTTCCGGGCGTGGCTTGGCCCCAATAATGCGAATATGTACGCCGTCAGCACACTCACACTGGCCCGCCTTCTACGCGATCTGGACCGCACCGACGAAGCACAGGAATTGGCCGAGGAAGGCTATGGCATCTTGTTGCGCGCCCTTTCGCCTACGCACAGGCGCACCCATCTAGCCCAAAACCTCGTCGCCGAACTCTGGTACCTGAACGGCCGCACCATCACCGTGGCGGATACATTACAGCAGTGGCTTGCGGCGCGCATGGTCCAGTACGACGAAGGGCATCGGCAAATTGCGGAGATCCAGTATTATGTCGGCCAAAGCTTCCTTGCCCAAGAACGCTACGGCGAAGCCGCTTCCCACCTTGAAACGAGCTATGCGGCGCTCGTTGACGCCGAGGGAACAGACTTCTGGCTCACGCAGCGCGCACGCAGCGCCCTCCACAAGCTCTACATCGCCACGGATCAGCCGGAATTAGCTGCGCGCTACGAGTGACATGAGCACGCAATATCTCACGCCGCTTGGCGGTCCAACATGGCACAGACAGCCTGTGTGGCAAGGTCGTAGATCAGGACGCCCTCTTGCACTGCATCCAACTGCCCCACCTGCCGTCCCCGTGCATCCCACGCCGCCGATTGCCCCACACACGGCTCGCCGTCGGCTAGGCCTAAGCAATTTGCCATCACGACGGGCATCGCGAAGGTGCGCGCAATCTCGGCTAGCCGCACGACACCACGATCCACGCCCCGCTGGTACTTGGCGACGCTGGTCACGTATACGTCGGCTCCAGCGGCATGCGCGGCGGCTGCGTGTTCGGGCACAGAGAGTTCGTAGCAGACCGCCAGCGCCACATTCGTACCACTCACCTCCAACAGCGGACTACCCACACCGCATGCAAAAAATGGCACTTCGTCGGCATGGAGGTAGCGTTTGCTGTAAACCTCACGTGGCTGCCCCGGCTGAAACCAGAGCATGCTGATGGTGATGCCGTTGTCCGTCTGTAACGGAACACCTGCGCCAATGACGAGACCTTGCGCATCGCAAACAGATTGCAAGGGTTCGAAGCGCTCGTCCTCGAAGGTCGTGGCCCATACTGCAGCGTGCGTGGTCGAATAACCAGTGAGCGAGAGTTCAGGGAAGATGACGAGGTCAGCACCGTGCGTGGCAGCGACACGGCTCAGCCGCACGTGGACGGCCACGTTGCGGGCAATATCGCCCATGAACGGACGGGTCTGGGCAATGGCGAGACGCATGCGTTAGATTTTTTTCGCGGTGACGATGAGGGCTTCGCGTTCGGCGGCCATTGGGTGGCCGATCTGGTCTGGCTCACGGATGTATGTTGTGCCCATGATCGTGAAGCCGTGGGTTTGCAAAAAGTCGAGAATCGTGTCGTTGTCCCACATGGCGAAGCCGTACTTCGTTACCGGAAACTGCAGCATGTTTTGGCGAGGACGCACGGCGAGGATGAGCATCCCACTAGGCTTAAGCACACGGCGCAATTCCTCAAGCACGGCAACATGGTCATCCCAAAAATAGAACGTGTTGACGGTAAACACTTTGTTGAAGGCCTCATCACCCATCGGCAAGGCTCGGGCATCAGCATGGATGAACTGCACTTGCCCCCGGACTCCAACAGCAGTGTTCTCGCCTGCTGCCATCGCCACCATATCGGCTGAGTAGTCGCCGCCGACGTAGCGAATACTGGCATCAAGCCGTACGATGTTGCGCACAAAATGGCCGTTGCCCATGCCGATTTCGAGGATGGCATCGTTGGGCTGCGGATCGAGGACAGCAAGCGTGTGCAGGTTCATGGCTCGGTTGCCATCGTTCATGCGCCGGGCGATCTCTTCGCCCATCTCGCCCTCGGGCTTCCGCAATTGCGCTGCGATAACCTTGATCTCGTCTTCTGTGAACGCCGTATCTGCCATGTATCTTCCGCTTAGATGTATTCAATACATGAGGAGGCACTTATAAGCTCCCTAGCATCATTGCATCAATGACGGCGGCAAGTTCCTCAGGTGGCACGGTCAAGCGCAGGTAGGCATGTGTCGTTTCACCGTCCTCGGCAACCCATACATTGCCACCTTTTTCGTCTGGTACACAGCGTCCATCCGAAATGCGGTCCCAGTACGTCCCCACACCATTGCGCACGGCGTACAGAACAGCCGTCTGATCATAGGACGGATTGGGCAAGATGTCGCCGACAAACTGGTCTTTCATCCACGGCGCATGCTCACTGAAATGCCGATAGCCGACGTACAAAGGTGTGTTCGAGTCCGTGGTATTCAACACCTCGGCGGATTTAACTGGCAGACCAACCTCATAGCCTAAAAACGTGATTGGTACAGGGATGTGTTCGACCACGTACTGCGTCACGCCCGGCATGCCGCCGTCGAAGTTCCACTCCTTTTCGCCCTCCGGGTACTGCCCGCCCATAATGACGAATTTCGCCACCTTCTGTGCGATCAGTGCTTGCCCCGATAGCTGCGAGATGGCGTCCGGCTCCGACCGCAGTAGGTTTTCAATATTCTCTTTTTTAGGTTTCTGAGCTTCCTCTTGCTTTC
>CAYYHN010000489.1:0-4280 GCA_964471245.1 uncultured Rhodothermaceae bacterium
GTAGAGCATCACGTTGCCAACGTGAGGGTCGTGAGTTCAAATCTCATCACCCGCTCAAGAAAGAGGGTCAGCAAATGCTGGCCCTCTTTTTTTGTGGCGCTTATCTTTGGGGTCGTACCTCTTCTATTGCGTGCATCATGACCTCGCAGACCACTCAGATTCTCCGCATTTCGAGGCAGTCGTCCACTTGGCTTGACGACGAAGTTGTCGTTGAAGGGCCGCTAGCACTTCGCTATCGCTATACGGATAGTGAAGCACATCCCCTAAGCGTAACGATGCGGACGCCGGGTGCAGATCGAGCGCTTGGACTAGGATTGTTGTTTGCGGAAAATATCATCAACACCATCCAAGACGTACACGCCACCGAGGCGCATTCTGAGATCGCTGAGCAAGGAATTTCCACGGATGTCGTGACGTTTACGCTTGCTTCGCATGTTGCTCCGCCCACCTCATCTTCGGCTCGTACGTTCATCTCATCATCGAGCTGCGGATTATGCGGGAAGACCTCTTTTGACGCCTCTTTTCCTGCGGAGAAATCCACGTTACTTACAGACGTGCCGACCATCTCGCACAACGTGCTTTTTGGGATGTCGGAGCAGGTTCGCGCAGCGCAGCCAACATTTGCCCGGACCGGTGGCATTCATGCGGCTGCGCTTTTCGATTGGGGTGGCAACTTGCTCGCAGCATGCGAAGACATCGGTCGGCACAATGCGTTGGACAAGCTCCTTGGACTTGGTTTAGAAGCAGGCTGGTGGCCGAATCCAAACGCCGTACTCTTCCTTAGCAGCCGATTGAGCTATGAGCTGATGCAAAAGGCAATTCGTGCAGGCCTTACATGTGTTGTTGGCATAAGCGCCCCGTCGAGCTTAGCTGTTCGCATGGCAAGGGAACATGGAGTTACCCTTGTTGGGTTTATGAGGGATAAGCGGTGTAATATTTATACACACCCACATCGCATACGCATCTGAAGGATCGCTCACCCCCGATCGTTCCTAATCATTTGCCCCTTTCATTTCCATGAAGCTACGTATTCGTGGCCAAGAACTTCGGTATAGGTTAGACCCGGAGGAATTGACCATCTTATTGGAGCAGGGTGTCTTGGAAAACAGCATCCATATCGGTCCTGAACCCGACCAACGGCTTGTTTTTGGATTGATTTCCTCAACGTCGAGCACCAATACCACGGTGATTTACGAGAAGGGCCATGTTGCCATTGTTATTCCTGTTCCCAACCTGCAAAAACTCAACCAAGAGAGCATTTCGCACACACTTGCTATTGAGCCGAACGTTTCGTTGACTGTCGTCGTGGAACTCGACCAACCCTGTGTGCACGGCGATTGACGGCAATCGTGTCATCTGCAAGAGTGTAGCGATACGATTAAGGGCGGCGGCTTTCCTCACACATCTTTCAGCCTCCCTTGCCGAATCGCTATGGCATCATCCGACGCCCCTCAACCCGCTCTTGAGGCCTTGCCGCCTTCATCTGCTCTCCCCGAGCAAGTTGGAGCCCCCAAACCCGTTGCTGCAGGTCTGCCTTCAGTACTCTCTACGGCACAACGCGTGCTTTCTGAAACAGGCGTCACGAATGGCGTTCGGGCACTCCTAAAGGTGAACCAGAAGGATGGCTTCGATTGCCAAAGTTGTGCATGGCCTGACCCCGATGGTGAGCGGCATTTCGTTGAGTTTTGCGAGCAAGGTGCCAAAGCCGTCACTGACGAACTTACCAAAGGACGAGTTGACGCGGCCTTTTTCAGCAAATGGAGTGTTGCTGCTCTCAGTCAGCAATCCGATTTTTGGCACAACCAACAGGGTCGCCTCACCCAGCCCATGCACCTTGCACAAGGTGCTACGCACTATACGCCGATCTCTTGGGCCGATGCCTTTCAACGCATTGCGAAGCACGTGCATGCCTTAGACGATCCGGACGAAGCAATATTCTATACGTCTGGGCGCACGAGCAACGAAGCAGCATTTCTCTTTCAACTGTTTGCGCGGGCTTTCGGGACGAACAACTTACCGGACTGCTCGAACATGTGCCACGAATCGAGTGGGTTGGGCCTAAAAGAGACGATTGGCATTGGCAAAGGTACCGTCACGCTCGCAGACTTCGAGACGACAGATCTGATAGTCATCATCGGCCAAAATCCCGGATCGAATCATCCTCGCATGATGACTTCGTTGGAGCGTGCAAAGAAGAATGGCGCGCGCATCATCAGTATCAATCCGCTGTTGGAGGCTGGGCTGGTACGATTTAAGCAGCCCCAAGACCTGAAACATCCCATCGGCTTAGCAAAAAGCCTCTTGGGGCAAGGCACGAAGATCACCGATCTGCATCTTCCCGTCCGTATCGGTGGTGATGTCGCGTTGCTGAAAGGCTTAGCTAAAGCACTCCTGGCCTTAGAAGTGGCTGAAACGGGAGCTGGGCTGGCAGCGTCATTTATTGCGACGCACACGAAGGGGTACGATGCCTTCGCGACGGATGTTGATGCCGCGTCTTGGGACGCCATCGTCGACCAATCTGGCATCAGCCAAGCTGATATCGAAGAAGCAGCTTCGTGGCTCGCCTCGACGGAGCGCATCATCTTTTGCTGGGCGATGGGGCTAACGCAACACCCACAAGCCGTTGCCAACATCCAGATGGTCGTGAACCTTGCGTTGATGCGTGGAGCGATTGGGAAACCCGGGGCCGGTCTTTGTCCGGTTCGCGGGCATTCGAACGTGCAAGGCGACCGGACCGTTGGCATCACACCGCGTCCGTCGGCGGCCTTCCTGGATCGGCTTGCTGATACGTTTGGATTTTCACCGCCGCGAGACATAGGTCTGGACACGGTCGACAGTATTCGAGCGATGCGGGATGGTAAGGCCAAGATCTTCCTCGCCCTTGGTGGCAATTTCCTTTCGGCCACGCCAGACACCCTTGTTACGGCCGAAGCACTCCAACGCTGCGACCTGACGGTTCAAATCTCAACCAAGCTGAACCGTTCGCATCTCATCACTGGAAAAGAAGCGTTGATTCTGCCGTGTCTTGGCCGTTCGGAGCGGGATGAGCAAGGCAACAAGGCGCAATTCGTCTCGGTCGAGAACTCGATGGGTATCGTGCATCAAACGACGGGTACCTTTGCACCAGCCTTTCCCGACTTGCGCAGTGAACCGTGGATCATCGCTGAACTAGCGGCGGCGGTGCTTGGCCCAACCACCCCAATTGACTGGAGGGCGGCTGTCCAAGATTACGATCGGATTCGGCTGATGATCGAGGCGGTCGTTCCCGGGTTTGAGGCCTACAACGAACGTGTCAGAAAGCCGGGTGGATTCTATTTGCCCAACGCGCCACGACATGGCACCTTCGCCACACCTGACGGGAAAGCGCACTTTACCGTGCATGCCCTCCCCAACCTTGATATGCCCGATGATGCATGGATGATGATGACCATCCGCAGCCATGATCAATTCAACACAACCGTGTACGGAATGGATGATCGCTACCGTGGGATACGCGGTGATCGACATGTCGTGTTTATGAATCCTAAGGACATGCAAGCGCATGGATGGCGCAAAGGGCAACGGGTAAACCTCGTCAGCGCCTACGCCAATGAAGCGCGCCGGGCCGAGGGGTTCCAACTAATCCCCTATCCGATCCCTTCGCGCTGCATTGCCACGTACTTCCCTGAAACCAACGTGCTCGTCCCACTTGATCACGTCGCTCATCGCAGCAATACGCCAGCCTCGAAGTCAATCATCGTCACCTTGGAACCCGTAGTCTGATTTCGCTCGAATTCCCGTACCAATTAAAACATCACGCAGGCGCTGATCTGCAACGTGCGTTTTGGGAGTCGAAGAGACGACGAGACAAAGAGACGAGGCTCCCCAAACACATTCGTCGGCTCTTCCATTCTTCGCCTCGTCGACTCAACCCAAGTTGGTAACGGCGTCCAACTTGGGTTAGAAAAAATACTGCATGCTGGCGAAGAGCACGGGGCTTATGGCTCCGTATTCACTTCGATCGGAGCCAAGGAAGAGGTATGCAGCGAGGGTGGCTTCCAAGTTTTGCCCCAATGATCGCCCAAGGATGGGGCCCACGAGTGCACTGCCGTCGGTTGCGTTGAGTAGCCCATAGACCGAGCCGTTCAGCAAGGGCGTGAAGCCATAGGCTAGCGACATCGCCGCGTAGCGTTTCGCTAGATTGAAGACACGCCCATCAAGCAGCGCCTCGAAGGCGTAGCGCTCGAAGCTGTCCGCACCGGTTCCGTTGTGGTGCACTTCGACGAAACCATAGAGACCAT
>CAYYHN010000490.1:0-4276 GCA_964471245.1 uncultured Rhodothermaceae bacterium
CAGTAGTTTTACCCTTACCGTTGCCCGTATTGACAATAATTAAGCCTTTTTCCAAAATAGCGTTAGCCATATTTATTGTAGGGCTCATGGGTGGGTGTAGTATTTTTGACGGTGGCAACTCGGATGCAGACGATGAAGCCGCGTGCAATGCAGAGCCCGTCATACGGACCACGTCGGCCAATGTCGATTATGTAAGAACGCCAGACGCGTGCTTCGAGAATGTGGTCTTTCCGGGTATCGATTACAGCCCGCAATATGTAGAGATCGACGACCTACGGGTGCACTACGTCGAGGCAGGCCCGCCAGATGGCGAAGTTGTTTTGATGCTGCACGGTGAGCCCACGTGGGCTTATCTGTATCGCTACATGATCGACGCCTTTGCCAGTGAGGGGTATCGCGCCATCGCGATGGACTTCATCGGCATGGGACGATCCGATAAGCCCATCGACATCAACTACTACTCCTATGTGGGGCAGATGGAGGAAGTGCAGGCGTTCATCAACACGCTAGGGCTCTCTGACATCACGCTTGTTGTCCAAGATTGGGGGGCAAATATTGGGCTACGTTTGGTTGGCCTACAGCCCGAGCTTTTCTCGCGTGTTGTAGCCGCAAACGGGGCCATGCCCGTATTTCCTGCGGGGTCGAATCCCTATCCACCCGTCGCAAACCCCGACGAACTCGACTACGACGTGCGGCCATACTACGACGGCTGGCCCGATCAACAAGTGCCGTTTCGCGACGCTGAGGGGAATCTGCTGATTGACTTGAATTTCCAAGCGGCCTTCCCCACGTGGATGACATACACGATGAAGTCCCCCAACTTCGATGCAGGTAAGATGGTTGAGGCAAACACGTGGTTCCCGATTCCTGAGTCGGATGAGGACGCCTACAACGCTCCTTTCCCGAGCCGCGAGTACATGGCCTTGGCGAGATACTGGCCATCGATGGCCTTGGAAACGCCAGGATTGAACAACGAGGCTTGGGCCGGACTACAACGTTTCGAGGGGCCATTCTTGACGCTGTATACGCCAAATGATGTCGGCGTTATTGGTGAACCGCAGACGTACCAACCTTACATCGACCACGTGCCGGGCGCGGCGGGCCAGCCGCATGCGGCGATCTCCGAAGCATCGCACTTTGTGCAAGATGATCAGGGCTATGCGCTGGCCGAGTACATCATGGACTTTATCGATCTCAACCGATAAGGCACATGGCGGTCACTGCCGCGCCTAACAAACAACCTGTGGCGTGTAGTATTGGCCGAAGGAGACGGCCGCTCCCGTCACCGAGCCCGAAAATAAGGGCTGAGCCCCTGAGACTATAAAAATTGGGTATGGTGCTGAAGGGGTTCAGCTCTTATCTGGCTCGCGTGCAAGCACAGGCTATCGGTAACCTTGCTGTACGTGGAAATGGGGCCAAGGCTACGGTTCACACGGCCCGTCGCAGCGGGCGGCGATGACGCGGTCGAGGATGCCCGCGTACTGCTCCCACGAGACGCTGACTTCGCCGTATTCGTCCATGCTGCTAATGTTGGAAGGCAGTGTTTTGTGGGCAATAACGAGGTCAACGGCAGGGAGTACGGTGATGTATTGCCCCCACGCGCCACGCGCCGAATATGCGCCTTCGTAGGGACCAGTGGCGGTGTCGCCATCCCACACCCACCACATGTAGCCGTAGCCAAACGGGTCTTCTCGCATCCATGCTGGGTTCATCTCTTCAACGGGCGTGTGGACGTGTACGCTTTCGCGTACCCACTCGGCTGGCAGCACTTGTGCGCCATTCCAGCGGCCTTCGCGAAGCATCAGGTAGCCGAGCCGCGCCATGTCGCGCGTGGAGAGCCACATGTGGTAGGCCGGGTACTGCGATCGTGTCGCGTCGCCCGACTTCCGCTGTTCGGCTCGGTCGAAATCCTGCATGCCGATGGGTGCGGCCAGCACGTCGCCGAGCGCATCGTAGATGTCCTCGCCCGTTGTGCGTTCGAAGGCGGCCCCGGCGGCGTTGAAGTCCCAGTTGCTGTAGAGGTAGTAGCTACCCGGCGGTTGCGAGCCGCGTTCCGGTGCATCGGCAAGGTTGTCGCCGGGATTAGAAGCAGGATGGTAGACGCCCGAGCGTGCCAAAATCAGATGCCGAATGGTCGCCTGCTTCTCGGCATCCGACAGTCCGCCAACATCGTCCATGCCGAGGTCGGCCAGCGTCTGGTCAAGGTCGATGGTGCCGTCGGCGACGTAGGGGCCGTACAGCATGGCAAGGACGCTTTTGCGCACGGAGGCGAGGTAGCTGAGCTGCATCAGGTCGCCGTATTCGAGCAGTACACGCCCACCTGAAATGACGAGCAAGCCGTCGGTGTTCAGCGTCTCGGTGTAGGCTAAGACCTCATCCAGATCGGCACTGCTGTAGCCATTGGCTTCTGCGTCAGCGATGCGGTCCCACGTCGCACCCGGATACGGGTTGGTGAGCTGTGCTTGCGCTGCGGTCCAGTCGGTCGTGCCGAGCAAAAACAGAAGAGCGAGAAGGAAACGCATGGCAACACCTTGGGCTAATGGAACGTGAGCGCCAAGGTCTGGCACGGTATAGCGCATGTCAAGCGCTAGGCCCAATTGCGCAAGAGGAAACAAGGGGTGTGGGGGGATGAGCGGTATGGAGTGATGGAAGTGTGGGAGGTGTGGGAAGTTTAGAAGATGTTGAGGCGTGTTTTGGTGCGAGCAGCGGAGATGCTGAAGGCTAGTTTGGCAGAACAGATGGATGTGTCCCAAGCCTACTTTTCAAGGCTACCCAAACTCCCCATCCACCCCAAACCTCCCAAACGCCAAATCACGGCATCCCGCGCATGCGGTCGAAGCGGCGTTGCTGATCGGTGCCGGGGGGCACGTCGTAGGGGTGCGCAGGGAGGAGGACTTTGCGCAGCGTGGGGAAAGAGCCGTTGTCGATGAAGGGCTGCGGTTGGGACGGCGGGTCTTCGCCAATGATGAGGACGGTGGTGCCGGGGCGGACGAGGCGGGAGCCTTGTGAGCCGAATCCGGAGCTACCCGAGGCGGTTTGCCACGGCGTGGCCCAGTTGTAGATGAACTTGGCATCTTCCTCTACCATCCGGACGCAGCCTTTGCTTGTAGGGCCGCCTGTGGGCATGGCGTATTGGTGGATGTGGATGCCGCGCGCGAGGTGGAAATTGAACACCCAGTACATTTCCCACTCTTCACCAGGTGGGCTCAGCGACGAGACGCGGTACTCCGTTTTCCAGTTGAAATTGAACCGACCGTTGGGCGTGCGCGAACCTGCTGCTCCTGTGTTCACGATGCCCCAGCGCACGAGGCGACCGTATTCGTACGCGGCAAACGCTTGCACACTCTTGTCGATGATGAACAACTTGTCGAACTCTTGTCCGCCCGCATAGAAGCGCGGAAACGGTGCGTAGAGGCAGAAGTCGTCATCGAAGTAAGAGGGCACCACCAGCACGTCGCCCACCTTAACGAAGTCCATCAACTGGCGGTTGAGCAGGCCGACGACTTTCGAGCGCATCTTGCCCAGCCGCCCGTCGCCATCACCGATGATGTGGTAGAACGTGTTCTTGGCGAGGACGCTGTTGTTCTGCGAATTGTACAGTTCGAAGTACTCGTAGGTCATCTCAGGCTTTTCTTGTAAGCCCGGCTGGCACGAGGTGAGGACTTCTGCCAACTCATTTTGGTTGATGTAGTACTGGGCGGATGCCGTGGGCACAAGCAAAAAGCTGCCCCAAACAAAGGCGAGCGCGGTACAAAGGGTTACGGCGGAAGGGAAAGCAGACAAACGCATAGGAGGGTAGACCAGCGCAGTGAAGGAAAGGTGGTACGTCGCACCAAGAAGAACGATCATTTATAGAGAATTACCCCGAAAACCGTGCCGTGGTTTCCAAAAACTGCGTGTTTAAAGCTGTTATTGCGCTTGGCACCCGTTTTCACGGAGGTTGATAATCATGTCCTTGCTGCCGAGGACGATCAGCACATCGCCCTTGTTGAGCCGAATATCGGGGTCGGGATTGAAATTGGTCGTGCCGTCGCCTTGTTGGATGTGTCCGATGACAATCGCCCCGAAATGCTGCCGGAAGCGGCTTGTCCGTAATGACTTGCCCGCCAGCTTGGACCCGGCTTCGATGACGACTTCTTCCATTTCCATGTCGAGTGCACCCGTGTGCAGGACACGTTCCATGAACGTATCGACGTTAGGGCGGAGGATGACTTGCGCCATCCGGTCGGCCCCGATCTCGTAGGGCGCGATCACTTTGTCGGCCCCGGCGCGTTCG
>CAYYHN010000491.1:0-4274 GCA_964471245.1 uncultured Rhodothermaceae bacterium
GGCGTTCGCGGCGCGCTCGCGGGCTTCGTCACGTGCCTCGCGTGTGGCCTTCCTCTGGCGGATGTATTCGAACAGGTGCTCCTGCTGCTCTTCCAGCCACTGATCTTGGGCATCCGTCCGGTCGCGGTTGCTGCGTTCGTTGCCGCTGCGAAGGTCGGTCAGTTGGCGCAGCATGTTACTGCTGAGATCCATGTGGTAGACATTGTTGTCCATCGTGAAGACCACGCCATTCCCATCAGGTGTGAACCGTGGGCTGTTTTCGCGGGCACGGGTGTCGGTGAGCTGGCGGAGGTCGTCGCGGGTACGGTCGTAGACGTAGAGGTCGCCGCCGTCAGCAAAGACCTTGCGAGCAAAATTGGCGTCGTAGACGTGGGTACCGTGCCGCCAGCCGTTGAACGTGGGGCGTACGCTACGGCGCTCCTCGGGGCTGACCTGCATCGCCGTGCCACCCATATGGTTCACTTTGTACAGCGAGTCGGAGGGGAACTGGCCCTGCGGGTTCCAGAAAAAGTACAGCGTTGCGCCATCCTCCGACCACGTCCCACCCGAAGGTGCCGAGCCGATCCATGTGTCGGGATCCTGCATGATCTTCGCTACGGACAGTTCGGGGCGCGTCTGTTGGGCAAAGCCGACCGTCACAAGCAGGCTCATCATCAAAAGGCTAGCGGCTACACGGCGCATGGACGTTGGTGGGTTTGGTGGTTGGGGCGATACACAGACACCTTTGGTAAGGCGCGGAAAGATAGGGGATTGCGAGGAGGTGTGCAGGGCGATGGCATCAGTTGCATGGTGGCTGCACCAATAGCGAGGAACCCCGTTGGTATGCCGCGTACAAAACTCAGTCCCATCTTTTGCTATGCATCTCGTATGGAAACCATAGAAACAACCCACTTGACTTGGAAGGACGTCTGTGAAGACCCAACCCTGCGCGACGTGCCTTACAAAGTTGAGCTTACCGGAAATGGTAGGATTATCATGAGTCCTACCCGGCTAAACATGGGCAGTTGCAAAATCGTATTGCACGGTTAATCGAACAGTACATTGAAAAGAAAGGAGAGGTAATGACCGAATGCGCTATTCGCACGAGTGATGGCACGCGGGTTGCCGACATCGGTTGGTTTTCGCAGGCGCGGTGGGAGCAGGTTGCGGATGCGTACGATGCCCCTATCGCGCCAGAGATTTGTATCGAAGTCCTATCGCCCGGTAACACTTCGGAGGAGATGGCGATGAAGCGGCAGCTTTACTTTGCTGCGGGTGCTGAAAAGGTTTGGATCTGCGATATCGCAGGGGTGATGCATTTCTTTACCAGTGCAGGCAAGCACGGCCGTTCGGCAAGCGTTCCAGACTTTCCTGCCCAAATGGACGTGTGATTTCAAGCGCACGAGACACGAAATCACATCATAAACCAAGCAAAACGGCGCGTTTTGAGGGAAACGCTTGCTATTTAGGCGCGTAACATGGATACTGACGTTGAGAATGCCAATTGGCATCTGGAGGCGTTCGGCTTTACCCTCTTTTCAGTACGCTGCATGTCTGTCCCGCTCCCGAGATGGCACCGCCCGGCGAATTTCGCCCCTAGCGTCGTGCTCCTGACAGCCTTCCTGCTGGCCGCTTTTGCGCCACAGGATGCAGCCGCCCAACGTCCTTTCCGACTGTTCGACCCCTTCTATCAGGACGAATCGGCCCGTCGTACGTTCCATGATCGCTACGCCTTCACAACCGAAATCTCCTACCGTCCCGACTTACGTGTGCCCGGCACGGCGAGCGCGCAGCAGACAGTAGCAACGAGTCCCTTCGGCCTTAGTTTTCGGTTGGAATACCAACTCGCGCAGTACCTTGACTTTGGTTTACTCGTCGATGCCGCCGGTGGCCCCACGGGGCGTAACCTCGCCGCAAGTTGGCTGACGCTGAAGTACTACCGCTCCGTCGATCTGACGGATTACGCCTTCCGTCTCGCCGTCGACCCCTCTTCCGATGGGCGGTCGGGTTTCCCGCAGATGGATATTGCCTTCCTCTACCGCTCGCCGCTGACGCCCGTCGTGTCGTCTGACTTTGTAATTGGCGTACGCCGGGTGCGTTCGGGCTACAGCTACCGGCAGGCGGTCGACAACCTCAGTGTCAGCCCGCCTGAGTCGCTTGGGCCTGAGTTTGGCCTAATGCGGGCTGTAGGCGTGGAAGTGCATGCGATGATGAACCATCGTTTTCACTACGATCCTGCGGGCAGCAATCTCTTCTTTACGCTGCTGCTCCAAGGCGGTGACTACAACTTGGTTGATCTCGGTAACTTCAGCGAACCAAGCGAGCGGAACCGATTCGACTATCGCGGCACGGTGCTATGGATGCAGTTCGGCCTCGAAATCAAGCGGCCAACGTACCAAATCGGACCGTACTTGGGCGCGCCCATTGCGCAGAATAGCCCTGCAGCAGGCGGTCCCGACGGCGAACCGTGGCCCAGCCAGACGCTGCGCGTCGGCCTGCGATTCATGATTCGTTAGCGGTTGGGCGTCGGCTGTACGTCGTATCTTCAGTGGCATTCCTGCCCATCTGTCCGCTGCCCCTGTGAAGCTTGGCATCCTCTCCGATACCCACGGCTACTTCCACCCCGAATTGCCCCACATCTTGCGCGATGTCGATGTCATCTTGCATGCCGGAGATATTGGGACCGAAGCCGTGCTCGATCAACTTGAGGCCCTCGCGCCGACGTATGCGGTCTACGGCAACATCGATGGGCAGAAGATCAGGCAGCGCGCACCTGAGCATCAGAAGCTTGCCATCGGCGGATTGCGGTTTTGGATGACACACATCGCCGGGCGACCGGGACGGTGGCAACGCGGGATGGGGGCGACGCTACGTGCCGAGGCCGAGCCGCCCGACGTGTTCATTTGCGGCCATAGCCACATCCTTCGCGTCGAGCGCGTACGGTCGTTGCGCAACATGCTGTTCATCAATCCCGGTGCAGCAGGACGACAAGGTTTCCATCAGGTCAAGACGTGTCTGCGCTTAACCGTCGCTGATGGTGCCTTAAGCGAGGCCGAGGTCGTTCATCTCGATGACACTGTAGCTACGCATTGACTCAGGCTTTTGGGTATCGCCGAAGCTGCCAAATCCGTATGTTGAGATGCTGAAAGGCGATTTGGTTTTGTGAAAGCGAAATCCAAACGGCCTCTAATCGTTTCGCATCCTTTTGTCGCTAGCCTTGCCTCTGCGGCCATGCCTGATACCCTCACCCGCGCCCAACGTACCGACCGCTTCGACCTACGGGCGCTCTATGAAACGAGCCAACTGCTGAGCGCTTCGCTCGACCTTGAGTTCGTCCTCAACAACCTCTTGCTGACAGCGATGAGCAAGCTGCTCGTCCTGCGCGGCATGGCGCTGCTCTACGATCCCGTCCGCAACACATACACCGTCGCGACGGCCAAAGGCATGGCTGGGCTTGGCACAGGAGATACGATCCCGATGGCGCAGCTCGCAGCCACCAAGGTTATCCAAGGCAGCGATGTGCCCGAAGCCTTATCGGAGCGCCGCGTGCAACTCGTGTTGCCCGTGGCATCAGGACACAAGCACATCGGGCTGATCGCGCTCGGTGCCAAGGCAACGCGCCAGCCGTTCGATGAGCGGGAACTGGAGTTCATCCAGTCGCTGGTCAACATGTCGTCGTCGGCGGTCTACAACTCCATCATGGTCGAAGAGTTGCGGCAAGCCAACCGCGACCTCGACGGCAAAATCCAGCAACTCAACACGCTGTTCGACCTTTCGCAGGAGTTCAATGCCACGGTTGATCGGGCACGTCTCGTCAAGCTCTTTTCGTTTGCGCTGATGGGGCAGATGCTGGTGCAGAAACACCTTTTCCTGCTGGGCAGCAGTGGCGGTCGCCTCACCGATGACGAGGGCGACCATGCGTTTCAGATGGTGTCCGTCAAAGGCATCCGTTCGAAGGAGTTGGAGCCCGAACTGGTTGACGCCTTTTGCCGGTGCGATACCATGCTGCTCTTGCAAGATGGCGATGAAACGCCGGAGGGCTGGGAAGGCTTTGTGAAACGCGGCCTTGTGCTCGCCATCCCGCTGCGTAACCAAAACGCGACGTGTGGGATGCTGTGCCTCGGCCCTAAGATGACGGGACAGCCGTACGAGCAGGACGACCTCGAATTCCTCTCCGCCCTTGCTAATCTGACGTTCGTCTCGCTCCAGAACTCGTTTTTAGTCGAGCAGCAGATCGAGAAAGAGCGCCTCGAAGAGGAGATGCGCCTGGCTCGCAACATCCAAGAGCGGCTCTT